>DUZF01000020.1 GCA_013349665.1 Rhodospirillaceae bacterium
TGGAGTTCCTGGTCGACAAGCTGAAGCATTCGAAGACCAATTCGGACTTCTTCGAGGCGATGAATTCCTAAAACCGTTGTTTCACGTGGAACAACAGGGATAAC
Organism: Rhodospirillaceae bacterium; assembly: GCA_013349665.1. Lineage (GTDB taxonomy): Bacteria > Pseudomonadota > Alphaproteobacteria > Rhodospirillales > Magnetospirillaceae > DUZF01. The sequence goes on from DUZF01000020.1 coordinate 105, forward strand.
CACGAAGGCACAGAGACACGAAGAAATCCTTCGTGCCCTCGTGCCTTCGTGGTGGATCTCCTCACACCAGAAAAATCGTCGATCCCGTGGTTTTCCGCGCTTCCAGATCGCGATGCGCCTGCGCCGCCTCGGACAGGGGATAGGTCTGGTTGATTTCGATCTTCACCGCGCCGCTTTTCACCACCTCGAACAGTTCGGCGGCGCTGGCCACCAGGTCGACCCGCTCGGCGGTATAGGTCATCAGGCTGGGGCGGGTGAAATAAAGCGATCCCTTGGCGGCCAGCAGACCGGTGTCGAGGGGCGGCAGGGCGCCTGAGGATTGGCCGAAACTGACCAGAATGCCCCGCGGACGCAGGCAATCGAGGGATTTGAAGACGGTGTCCTTGCCCACCGAGTCATAGACCACCGGCACGCCCTTGCCGTCGGTCAGCTCCCTGACCCGGGCGACGAAATCCTCCTTGGTGTAATCGATGACATGGTCGGCCCCATGGGCCTTGGCCAAAGCCATCTTTTCCGGACCGCCGGCGGTGCCGATGACCCGGGCGCCGAGATGTTTGGCCCATTGGCAGGCGATCAGCCCGACGCCACCGGCGGCGGCATGGAACAGGATGGTGTCGCCGGGCTGTACCCGGTAGGTGCTGCGCAGCAGATATTGGGCGGTCATGCCCTGCAGCATCATCGCCGCCGCCTGGCGGTCGGCGATCTCCGGCGGCAAAGGGACCAGACGCGAGGCGGCGATGACGCGGCGCTCGGCATAGGCGCCGGTGGGCGGCGAGGCATAGGCGACGCGGTCGCCGGGTCGGATCTCGGTGACCTCCGGCCCCACCGCCTCCACCACCCCGGCCGCTTCCAGGCCCAATCCGGCCGGCAAGGGCAGGGGATAGAGGCCGGTGCGGTGATAGACATCGATGTAATTGAGGCCGACGGCGGTATGGCGGACCAGCGCCTGGCCGGCGGCCGGAGGCGGAACCTCGACGTCTTCCCAACGCATCTGCTCGGGACCGCCGGTTTGATGGATGCGGATGACTTTGTTCACCGGACTCTCCGTCATTGCGGGAGGGACGCGCCCTCCAGGGCCAGCAGGAATTTCTTGGTTTCCAGCCCGTCATAACCGGAATAGCCGCCGAGATTGCCGTTGGCGGCGATCACCCGGTGACAGGGGATCAGGATCGGTAACGGGTTGCGCCCGCAGGCGGTTCCCACCGGACGCGGCGAGGTGGACAGACGTCCGGCGACCTCGCCATAGGTTTCCACCCGGCCATAGGGGATCGCGCGCAGCTGATCCCACACCGATTTCTGGAACAGCGTGCCCATGGGCGCCATCGGCAGGTCGAAGCTCCGGCGCCGGCCGGCGAAATAGTCGTCCAACTGGCGGCGGGCTTCGGTCAGCAGTGGGCTGTCGCTGGCGCCGTCGGTGCGGCCCCATTCGAGGCCGACCAGGACACCGTCTTCTTCGAACAAAGTGAGATCGCCGACCGGGCTGGGGAATGACATATGAGGCATGGCTAACCTTACCGCGAAGAGAGGGCATCCCGCAATGCGGCGGCATCGGTAACCGGCAAGGAACACACGGTGCCGCGGCAGACGAAGGCCGCCGCTGACGGACCGGTGGTTTTGCCGAAGGCCGGATGGCCCGGCGGCAGCACGGCGCCGGGGTCCAGCTGGGTCAGATGGCGCAGCGGCAGGCTGGCGGCGGCGACGGCGCGCAGCAAGGGGGCGCGGTCGGCGGGGCTGCCGGTTACCACCACCTGCGTGGCGGCATTGAGATAATCCCAGCCGCCGATCAGGGTTGCCAGTCCATGGGGGGATTGGCGGAGCGAGCCGGCGAAGGCGGCGACGGTGGCCTCGGCACGGCCGCGGTAGCGGTCCTCGCCGGTGGAGAGATAAAGCCGGGCCAGCACCTCGACCATCACCCCGTTGGCACTGGGGGTGGCATGGTCGATGGCGCTCTTGCTGCGCAGAATAAGGTCCTGGGCGTGGTCGGCGCCTTGGAAATAGCCGCCTCCGGCGTCATCCCAATAATGGCGGTCGGCGACGGCGACCCAGGCGGCGGCCCGCTGCGCATAGTCAGGCCGGCCGGTGATTTCCCCCAGAATCAGGGCGGCGCGGGCCATATTGGCGTAGTCGTCGAGCATGGCGGCGGGCTGTTTGCGGCCGCGGCAGAGGCTGTGGGACAGGCGCTCGCCGTCGCCGAGGGCGGCGGTGACGCCGGCGAAGGCGCGTTCGGCCAGGGCCAGCCAGTCGGCGCGGTCGAAGGCGAAGGCGGCATTGGCGAGGGCGGCGATGATCATGCCGTTCCAGTCGGCCAGCACCTTGTCGTCGCGGCCGGGCGGAATGCGCTTTTGCCGGGCCGCCAGCAGGATGGCGCGGCAGTCGGCGAGTTCGGCCTCGGCGGCGGGGTCCTCGGCGGTCAAATGGAGGATGTTGGCGCCCTCCCAATTGCCGCCGGCGCTGATGTTGTAGGTACGGCAGAACCGCGAACGCTGGGCGGGGGGCAGCAGATTTTCCACCTCGGCCAGGCTCCAGACATAGTATTTGCCCTCCTCGCCCTCGGAATCGGCGTCCAGGGCGGCGGCGAAGCCGTCGGCCTCGGCCAGCATCTCGCGTTGCAGCCAGCCGATGCTGTCGGCGATGCGGCGGGCATAGAGGGGGGAGCCGGTGAGCTGCCAGGCCAGGGTCAGCTGCTCGAGGATCTGCGCATTGTCGTAGAGCATTTTCTCGAAATGCGGCACCAGCCAGTCGTCATCGGTGGAATAGCGGGCGTAGCCGCCGCCGAGATGGTCATAGATGCCGCCCTGGCTCATGGCCGTCAGCGACAGCAGCACGGCCTCTTTCAGCCCGCTGTCACCCTCGGCCAACGCCGCCCGCCACATCAGCAGGAAAAGCGGACTCTGGGGAAATTTCGGCGCTCCCTTGAGGCCGCCGCGCCGCAGGTCCACCGCCGGCAGCAGGCTGCGGGCGGCCTGGCGGGCGATGGTCGGGCCCGGCAGCGGACCGGCCTCCGGGGTCAGGGTCTGCAGCAGGGCGTCCTCGATGGCGGTGACGCTGTCGGCGATCTTGTCGGTCTGGTCGCGCCAGGCGTTGGCCACCGACTGCAGCACCTCGGGGAAGCCCGGCCGGCCATAGCGGCGGCTGGGGGGGAAATAGGTACCACCCCAGAACGGCTTGCCCCCGGGGGTGAGGAACATGGTCAGCGGCCAACCGCCCTGCTGGCCGAGGACGGCCAGGGCCATCTGGTACAGGGCGTCGAGATCCGGGCGCTCCTCGCGGTCGACCTTGATGGGGATGAACAGAGAATTGATCAGATCGGCGATGGCCGCATCCTCGAAACTTTCATGGGCCATGACATGGCACCAGTGGCAGGCGGCATAGCCCACCGACAGCATGATCGGCTTGCCGCTGTCGGCCGCCTCGGCCAGCGCCGCCGGGCCCCAGGGGCGCCAGAACACCGGGTTGTCCCGATGCTGCAGGAGATAAGGGCTGGTTTCCTGGTCAAGTTGGTTACGGCTCATGCCCTGGTTCCATTGACGGACGTTGCGGGGGAGAAGTCGAAAGCTTAGTTTGTGTTGCACAAGGAGAGATACAACCTCTCGAGGATATCAGGGGGCGAAACATGAAGATCACCTTTGATGTTGATTGTACACCGGAAGAAGCCCGCACCTTCTTCGGCCTGCCGGATGTCAAGGCGATGCAGGATTCGGTGTTGAAGAAGGCCGAGGAACGGATGATCGCCAATCTCGACGCCATGAGCCCCGAGGCCCTGCTGAAGATGTGGCTGCCGGCCGGGATGCAGGGCATGGAGCAGATGCAAAAGCTGTTCTGGGCCGGGTTCCAGGGCAACAAGGCCCATGCCGCGCGGGAGAAATAGGGTGCCGCCGGACAATCCGCCGCTGTATTACCGCCTGCATGTGTTCGTCTGCACCAATCGGCGGCCCGACGGCCATCCGCGGGGGTCCTGCGCCGGGCGCGGTTCCGAGCCGCTGCGGGATTACCTGAAGGCCCGGGCCAAGGAACTCGGTCTGGCCGATATCCGCGTCAACTCGGCCGGCTGCCTGGATCGTTGCGAACTCGGACCGACCATGGTGGTCTATCCCGAGGGCGTCTGGTACCGCTTCGACAGCCATGCCGATGTCGACGAGATCCTGACCAGCCATCTGCTGCGCGGGCACCCGGTTCGCCGCCTGATGCTGCGCCCGGAGGACGGTCCCAATGGCGGCAGCGCCGTCGCCTGACACCATTTTCGCCCAGGCCAGCGGCATCGGCCGCGCCGGGGTCGCCGTCTGGCGCCTCTCCGGCCCGGAGGCCGGTGCGGCGTTGCGTCATCTCACCGGTCGCGCCTTGCCGCCGCCGCGCCAGGCCCGATTGGCGGTGCTGGCCGACGCCGGTGGCCAGCCCCTTGACCGGGGGCTGGTGCTGTGGTTTCCGGCGCCGGCCAGTTTCACCGGCGAAGATGTGGTGGAACTGCACTCCCATGGCGGCCGGGCGGTGGCGGCGGCGATCACCGAGGCGCTGCTGGGGCAGGGCCTGCGGCCGGCGGAGGCCGGGGAGTTCAGCCGGCGGGCTTTTGCTCATGGCAAACTGGATCTGACCCAGGCCGAGGCGATCGCCGATCTGACCGCCGCCGAGACCGAAGCCCAGCGACGCCAGGCCTGGCGCCAGATGGATGGGGCGCTGATGCGCCTTTACGAGGACTGGCGGCGGCGACTGCTGGCGGCGCAGGCGCATCTGGAGGCCGAGATCGATTTCGCCGATGAGGATCTGCCGGCCGGGGTCGGCTCGGCGGCGCGCCGGGCGCTGGGCGAACTGGCTGGCGAGATGGAAGCGCATCTGGCGGATGGCGGGCGCGGCGAGCGGTTGCGCGACGGCCTGTCGGTGGCCATCCTCGGCGCCCCCAATGTCGGCAAATCCAGTCTGCTCAACCGCATTGCCGGGCGGCCGGCGGCGATTGTGTCGTCGACCGCCGGGACCACCCGCGACGTCATCGAGGTGCATCTCGATCTGGCCGGTTTTCCGGTGATCCTGGCCGATACCGCCGGTCTGCGCGAGGTCGCCGACGCGGTGGAGGCCGAGGGTGTGCGCCGGGCCCAGGCGCGGGCCGGCTCGGCCGATCTGCGCCTGGTGGTGCTGGACGGCCAGGCCCTGCCGGCATTGGACGCGACCAGCCTGGCGCTGCTGGGCGAGGGCAGCCTGGCGGTGGTCAACAAGCGCGATCTGGCCGGTGGCGACTGGCCGGAGACGATCGGCGGCCAGCCGGTGCTGGCGGTGTCGGCTGCCACCGGCGAGGGGATTGACGGGCTGCTGGTGGCCCTGGCCGGGCAGGCGGCCGCGATCCTGGCCGGCGGCGAGGCTCCGGCCCTGACGCGGGCGCGTCATCGCCTGGCTCTGGCCGAGGCCACCCAGGCCCTTCGGCAGGGGCAACAGGAACCTCTTCCCGAACTGGCGGCGGAAGATGTAAGAGTAGCCGCCCGCGCCGTCGGCCGGATCACCGGCCGGGTGGATGTCGAGGAAATGCTCGACGTCATCTTCCGGGATTTTTGCATCGGCAAATAGGTCGTTCCACGTGAAACAGGATGTGGATAGTTCCAAAGTGGATGTCATCGTCATCGGCGCCGGCCATGCCGGCTGCGAGGCGGCGGCGGCGGCGGCGCGCATGGGGGCGCGCACCCTGTTGCTGACCCATCGCCTGGACAGCGTCGGCGAGATGAGCTGCAACCCCGCCATCGGCGGCCTCGCCAAGGGGCAGCTGGTGCGCGAGATCGATGCCCTGGACGGGCTGATGGGGCGGGTCATCGATCGCGCCGGCATCCAGTTCCGCGTCTTGAACCGCAGCAAGGGACCGGCGGTGCGCGGACCGCGGGCCCAGGCCGACCGCCGGCTCTATCGCCAGGCCATGGCCGAGGCCCTGGCCGGGACGCCGGGGCTGACCCTGCGGGCGGCGGCGGTCGAGGATCTGCTGGTGGAGGACGGCCGGGTGCAGGGCGTGGTGACCGCCGAGGGCGAGACCATCACCGCCGGCGCGGTGGTGCTGACCACCGGCACCTTCCTCTCGGGCATCATTCATATCGGCGAGCGCCGCTATGCCGCCGGTCGGATGGGGGACGCCCCCAGCCTCGGCCTGTCGGCGACCCTGAAACGCCTAGCCTTTCCCCTGGGGCGGCTGAAGACCGGCACCCCTTGCCGTCTGGACGGGCGCACCATCGACTGGCGAGGGTTGGAGATGCAGGCCGGCGATGATCCGCCGCAGCCGTTCTCCACCCTGACCGATCGGATCACCACGCGGCAGGTAGAGTGCGGCATCACCGGCACCACCGCCGCCTCGCACGAGCTGATCCGCGCCAATCTGCATCGGGCGCCGATGTATTCCGGGCAGATCGGCAGTGTCGGGCCGCGCTATTGCCCCAGCATCGAGGACAAGGTGGTGCGCTTCGCCGGGCGCGAGCGGCACCAGATTTTCCTCGAGCCGGAGGGACTGGACGATCCGACGGTCTACCCCAACGGCATCTCCACCTCGCTGCCGGAGGACGTGCAGCTGGCCCTGCTGAAAACCATTCCGGGGCTGGAACGTTCCGTTATGAGTCGGCCCGGCTATGCCATCGAATATGACTTTGTCGACCCGCGGGCGCTGAAACCGCATCTCGAGACCAGGCTGGTGGCGGGGCTGTTTTTCGCCGGTCAGATCAACGGCACCACCGGCTACGAGGAGGCCGGGGCGCAAGGCCTGATGGCCGGGCTGAACGCCGCGCTGGTCGCCGGCGGCGGCGAGCGGCGCTTCACCCTCGATCGCGCCGAGGCCTATATCGGCGTGCTGATCGACGATCTGGTGACGCGGGGGACCACCGAGCCCTATCGCATGTTCACCTCGCGCGCCGAATACCGGCTGTTGCTGCGGGCCGACAATGCCGACCTGCGCCTGACCCCGCGGGGCGAGGAGATCGGCTGTATCGGCGAGGCCCGCCGGCGGGCCTTCGCCGCCAAGGCGCTGGCGTTGGCGGAGGGGCGGGCGGCGATGCGGGCGCTGTCGGCAACCCCCAACGAGCTGCGGGCGCAAGGCCTGGCCATCAACCAGGACGGGGTAAGGCGCAGCGCCCTCGACCTGCTGGGCTATCCCGAGGTGGCGTGGGGCGACCTGCGGCGGCTGTGGCCGTCTTTGGCGGCGCTGCCGACGGCCATCGCCGAACAGCTGGAGATCGAAGGGCGCTATGCCGGCTATCTGCTGCGCCAGGATGCCGATATCGCCGCCTTCCGCCGCGACGAGGGGCTGGCCTTGCCGGAAGATCTGGATTATCAGGCGGTCGGCAGTTTGTCTGCGGAAATCCGCGCCAAACTGGCGGCGGCGCGGCCGGCAACGCTGGGCGCGGCGGGGCGGCTGCCTGGGGTGACGCCGGCGGCGTTGACCGCACTTTTGGGCTTCGTCAAGCGCCAGGGCCGCGGGCAGGCCGCCTGATGTTTCACGTGAAACAGAGTCGCGGCCCATGGACTCCCTGACTCCCGCAGAGTTTGCCCGGCTGACCTCTGTTTCACGTGAAACAGTGGAGCGGTTGCAGGTCTATGCCGACCTGCTGATCAAGTGGCAGGCGCGGATCAATCTGGTCGGTCCGGCCACCATCCCCGACCTGTGGCGGCGCCATATGCTGGATTCGGCGCAGCTGGCACCGCTGCTGCCCGGCGGCCCGGTCCTCGATCTCGGTTCGGGGGCGGGATTTCCCGGCCTGGTGCTGGCCATCATGACCGGCCTGCCGGTCCATCTGGTCGAATCCGACGGCCGCAAATGCGCCTTTCTGCGCGAGGCGATCCGCCTCACCGGCGCCTCGGCCAGCGTCCATAACCGCCGGATCGAAGCCCTGGCGCCGCTGGTGCCGGCGCCTCTGGTGGTGACGGCGCGGGCCCTGGCGCCGCTGGATCGCCTGCTGGAGATGGCGGCGCCGTTCCTCGGCGGGGCCACCGAATGTCTGTTTCTCAAGGGACGCGGCGGTGAAGAGGAATTGACCCAAGCGGCCAAAGGTTGGACAATGACCGTCGAGCGAAGGGCCAGCCAGGCTGACCCTTCGGGTCTCATCATCCATCTGAGAGGGGTTCATCGTGGTCGAGACGAATGACAGCCACGGCCTTCGCGGTGTTTCGCGCATTTTCGCCATCGCCAATCAGAAGGGTGGGGTGGGAAAAACCACCACCGCCATCAATCTGGCGACGGCCATGGCGGCCACCCAGCGCAAGGTGCTGATCATCGACCTGGATCCCCAGGGCAATGCCAGCACCGGCCTGGGCATCGACCGCCGCAAACGGGATATCAGTTCCTATCAGGTGGTGATGGAGGAAGCCGATCTCGCCGAGGCGGTGGTGCCGACGGCGATTCCCAATTTGTCGCTGGTGCCGTCCTCGGTCGATCTGTCGGGCGCCGATATCGAACTGGTCGAGGCCAAGCGGCGCGAGCACCGCCTGGCCGGCGCCCTGAAGAAACTGCGCGGCTATGATTTCGTCCTCATTGACTGCCCGCCGTCGCTCAGTCTGCTGACGGTCAACGCCCTGGTGGCGGCGCAGGCGGTGCTGGTGCCGCTGCAATGCGAGTTTTTCGCCCTGGAAGGGCTGAGCCAGCTGGTCAAGACCATCGAGCGGGTCAAGAACGCCTTCAATCCAGGCCTGCAGCTGCATGGCATCGTGCTGACCATGTTCGACAAGCGCAACAACCTGTCGGACATGGTGGCCTCGGATGTGCGCGATTTCTTCGGCGACAAGGTCTACAAGACGGTGATCCCGCGCAATGTGCGGGTGTCGGAAGCGCCGTCGCATGGCAAGCCGGTCCTGCTTTATGATGTCCGCTGCGCCGGCTCGGAAGCCTATATCCATCTGGCCAGCGAAGTTCTGAAGCGCGAACGGGAACTGGTGGCGTAACCATGGCCGAGGAACCTCGTCGTCGCGGTCTGGGCCGTGGTCTGTCGGCTTTGCTGGGGCCGGCGGCCGATCCGCTGGACGCCATGACCGTCGGACCCGACGGACGGCCGGTGCGCAGCCTCAGGATGGTGCCGGTGGAAAAGCTGCGGCCCGGCCGTTTTCAGCCGCGCCGGGTGTTCGACCCGGCGGCCATCGAGGACCTGGTCGAATCGGTGCGCGAAAAAGGCATCCTGCAGCCGATCCTGGTCCGCCCCCATCCCGAGGACAGCAGCAGTTTCGAGATCATCGCCGGCGAGCGGCGGTGGCGGGCGGCGCAGGCGGCGTCGCTGCATGACGTGCCGGTGATCGTTCGCGATCTGTCGGACCGCGAGGCGCTGGAAGTGGCGCTGGTGGAGAACCTGCAGCGGCAGGATCTGTCACCGCTGGAGGAAGCCGAGGGCTACCACCGGTTGATGGATGACTTCTCCCACACGCAAGAAGAGCTGGCTAAGACCGTCGGCAAGAGCCGCAGCCATGTCGCCAACATGATGCGGCTGCTCAATCTGCCCGAACCGGTCAAGCAGATGCTGGACGCCGGCAATCTCACCGCCGGCCATGCCCGCGCCCTGCTGACCAGCAGCGACCCCCTGGGGCTGGCCCGCCAGGTGGTGTCCAAGGGTCTGAATGTCCGCCAGACCGAAAGCCTGGCCCAGAAGGCGGGCGGCAAGCCACGGACGAAAAGCCCGGCAGCGCCGAAGGATGCCGATCTGCTGGCCCTGGAAACCGACCTGTCGCGCCAGCTTGGGCTCAAGGTGTCGATTACCCATCAGGGCGAGGGCGGCAGCGTCGCCGTGCATTACGTCACCCTCGAGCAGCTCGACAGCATCCTGCACCGCCTGTCCGGCGGCGGCGTCGGCGGCACCAATGAATAGCGGCGGGCTGTGAAACAATCAGTGGCACCGGCGTCCCTGCCGGTGTCCGCGAAACACCGGCTGGGACGCCGGTGCCACTGAAGGTACCCTTACCGCCGCCGTCCCGACCGTCCTGCCGCGCGGGCCAGGCTCATCACCGCGCGGCCGCAGATTTCCGCCGCCGGCAGGCCGGTGGTCTTGCAGTCGATCTCGGCCTCCAGCAACAGATCCAGCGCCTTGCCGAGGGTGTCCGGCGACCAGCGGCGCAACTGGTCCTGCATGCCCTGCACGCTGCGGAAATGCACCGGCGGCTTCAACGCCGCCACCGCCTGCTCGACGGAGCGGCCGCCGGCGACCTCGCCGCGGGCCAGATGCAGTCGCAGAAAATGCCGGGCCAGGCTGCGCAGAACGGCGATCGGCGAGGTGCCTTCATGAAACAGGCGGTCGAGAACCCTGAGCGCCGTGGCGTGATCGCCCTCGGCCGCCGCCATGGCAAGATTGTCCAACGATAACAATGCGCTGTCGCCGACACAGGCGGCGGCGTCTTCCAGGCGGATCCGTTTGCCGCCGCCGTCGGGCCCCATGTAAAGCGCCAGTTTTTCGATCTCGGAGCGGGTCAGCAGGCGGTCGCCGCCGAGATGGTCGACCAGCCAGGCGATGGCGTCGGGCTCTGCCGACAGGTTATGGGCGCGCAGCGAGTCGTGGATGACGGTTTCCAGCCCGCCGCCCTCATCGGCATAGCAGGGCAGGGCGGCGGCGTTGTCGGCCTGCTCGGCCACCAGGCGCAAAGCCGAGCGCGGCCCCAGCTCGCCGCCCTCGACCAGCACCAGCGAATCGCCCAAGGGGTTGGCGAGAAAGGATTTTATCACCGGGGCGAAGGAATCGCCGGCGTCGGTGACGCGCACCACCCGGCGTCCGCCGGTCATCGACAGGGCGGCGGCCTCGTCGGCCAGGCGGGCGGGGTCGTCCTTGCAGCCGGCGGCGGTCAACAGCGAGATGCGGAAGGGATCATTGGCCTCGGGCACGATGCGCGCGGTGAGGCGGTCCAGGCGCTCCTTGATCAGCCCGGCGTCGGGACCATAGACCAACACCAGGCGGACCTTGGCGTCGGGAGCCTTGAGAAATTCCTCGATGCGCCGGCCCGTCAGCTTCATCGCGACTCAGCGACCGGCCTTGACCTCGCTCGCCTTGGCGAAATAGGCGGCGAGACGGGTGCGGATTTCATCGGCGATGGACCCGGCGGCGCGTTTCTTGATGTCTTCCTGAGCAGCAATATTAGCATAGTGTTCCAGCAGGAAATCATAGCTGAAGCTATGCACAAAAGTGCCAGCGGTAATCGCTGTCTCGCCTTCATAAAGATAATAGGCAATATTATAATACATTATATTGCGAGTCGCCGTGTCATCTTTACGCAACGCCTGCTGGGATTCGGTCAGCTGGAGCACAATCCGCAAAGTATATTTCGGTTGACTGGTTTCCCCGCGCGGCGACAGGTTGGTCAGCAGGGCATTATGCAGCAGCTGCCCCTGGCGGTCGGGCAAAGGCAGCACCCGCACCGAGGCCAATTGCCCCTGGATGTCGGCGTCGTAGGAATCCCGGCCGTACAGCGGATGGAAGCCGCAGGCGGCGGTCGAGGCGGCGGCGACGAGGACCAGAAAGGTCCTAAGCCACCACATTGACGATCCTGTTGGGCACGACGATCACCTTCTTCGGCGAAGCGCCGGCCAGTTGCGCCGCAACCGCCGGCAGGGCCAGGGCGGCGGCCTGGGCGACGGCGGTCTCGGCATCCTTCGGCAAGTCGATGGTGCCGCGCAGCTTGCCGTTGATCTGGACGGCGACGGTGACGCGGTCCTCCACCAGCAGGGCCGGCTCGGCCAGCGGCCAGGCGGTGTCGGCCAGCAGCGCGACGTGACCCAGTTCCGACCACAGTTCTTCAGCCAGGTGGGGCAGCAGCGGGCCGATCAGGCGGACGGCGATTTCCAGGCCTTCGCGCAGCACCCAGCCGTCACCCTCGCCGGTCACGGCGAAATCGCCGAGTGCATTGGTCAGCTCGCGGATGCGGGCGACGGCGCGGTTGAAATGGAAGCGATCGAGATCGGTGCCGACCAGGGCCACCGTCTGATGGGCCTGGCGCCGCACCGCCTGCGCCGCCTCGGTCAGCACCGCCGGCCTCGAAGCGCCGGCCGGCGGCAAGCGCTCGAGACTGCCGAGCACCAGCCGCCACAGGCGGTTGAGATAGCGCCAGGCGCCGTCGACACCGGCTTCGGTCCAGTCGAGATCGCGTTCCGGCGGGCTGTCGGACAGCATGAACAGCCGCGCCGTGTCGGCCCCGTAGGTGTCCATGATGCCCGCCGGGTCGACGACGTTTTTCTTGGACTTGCTCATCTTTTCCGAACGGCCGACGGTGACCGGGCGGCCGCTGTCGGTGTCCACCAGGCTGCCGTCGTCGCGGCGCTCGACCTGCTGGGGATAGAGCCAGGCGCCGTCGGCGTCCTTGTAGGTCTCGTGGCAGATCATGCCCTGGGTCAGCAGACCGGCGAAGGGTTCCTCGACATTCAGATAGCCGCAGGTTTTCAGCGCGCGGGTAAAGAACCGCGAATACAGCAGGTGCAGCACCGCATGTTCGATACCGCCGATATACTGGTCGACCGGCAGCCAGCGGTCGGCGGCGGCGCGGTCGAAGCCGCGTTCGCTCTGATGCGGCGAACAGAAGCGGGCGAAATACCAGGAGGACTCGAAGAAGGTGTCGAAGGTGTCGGTCTCGCGCCGCGCCGCCTTGCCGCAACTGGGGCAGGCGACATGCTTCCAGTCGGGGTGATGGTCCAGCGGATTGCCCGGCTTGTCGAAGCCGACATCCTCGGGCAGGGTCACCGGCAATTCGGCCGCGGGGACCGGCACGATGCCGCAGTCGGAGCAATGGATGACCGGGATCGGACAGCCCCAATAGCGCTGCCGCGACACCCCCCAGTCCCGCAGCCGGTAATTGACCGAGCGCCGGCCCAGGCCCTCGGCCTCCATGCGGTCGATCACCCAGCTTTTGGCCTCGCTTACCGTCATGCCGTCCAGCGGTCCGGAATTGATCATCACCCCTTCGTCGAGCATGGCCTCGCTGCCGATGCTGACGGAGGCCGGATCGGCGCCCTTGGCGGCCACCACCGGCTTGACCACCAGGCCGTATTTGCGGGCGAAATCGAGATCGCGCTGGTCATGGGCCGGGCAGCCGAAAATCGCCCCGGTGCCGTAGTCCATCAGCACGAAATTGGCCACATAGACCGGCAGTTGCTGGCCGGCGACCAGCGGATTGAGGGCCTTCAGCCCGGTGTCGTAGCCCCTCTTTTCGGCGGTTTCCAGGGCCGCCTCGCTGGTGCCCAGGCGGTTGCAATCGGCGATGAAGGCGGCCAGCGCCGGATCCCCGACCGCCAGCTCCAGGGCCAGCGGATGATTGGCGGCGATAGCGGTGAAGGCGGCGCCGAACAGGGTATCGGGCCGGGTGGTGTAAACCTCCAGGCGGTCGGACCGGCCGCTCAGCGCGAAACCGAGGCGCAGGCCCTCCGAGCGGCCGATCCAGTTCTCCTGCATCAGGCGGACCCGTTCCGGCCAGCGGTCCAGGCCCTTCAGGCCGCTCAGCAGATCCTCGGCGAAGGCGGTGATCTTGAGGAACCACTGGCTCAGCAGGCGCTTTTCCACCAGCGCGCCGGAGCGCCAGCCGCGGCCGTCGATGACCTGTTCATTGGCCAGAACGGTATGTTCCTCGGGGTCCCAGTTGACCCAGGACTCCTTGCGGTAGACCAGTCCGGCGGCCAGGAAATCGAGAAACATCTTCTGTTCATGACGATAATACTCGGGGTCGCAGGTGGCGACCTCCCGCGACCAGTCGTAGGACAGCCCCATGGATTTGAGCTGGCTGCGCATGGCGGCGATGTTTTCGCGGGTCCAGCGGGCCGGCGGCACCTTGTTCTGGATGGCGGCGTTTTCCGCCGGCAGTCCGAAGGCGTCCCAGCCCATGGGATGCAGAACGGCATGGCCGGTGGCCCGTTTGTAGCGCGCCACCACGTCGCCCAGGGTGTAATTGCGCACATGTCCCATATGGATGCGTCCCGACGGATAGGGAAACATCTCGAGGACGTAGTATTTCGGCCGCGGATCGTCATCCCGGGCGGCGAAACATTGGCGCTCTTCCCAAACCCGCTGCCATTTGGCTTCGGTCTGACGGACGTTGTAGCGCTCGACCTCGCGCGCCATTTTAATCCTTCTTGACGCTGGCGGTGCGTAATTCCCTGGCCCGGGTGAGAATGGCGTTCTCCATGTCGGTCGGGGTTTTCTGGTCGATGGGCGCGTCCATCCATTCGCCGGTCGAACCCTGGGTCTGGCGGAACACCGAGACGCGGATGCCGTCGGCGCGCAACGAGCGGTCCATGATGAACACCGAGATCTTGAAGCGCTCGGTCGGGCTTTCGGGCGGAGCATACCAGTCGGTGATGATGACGCCGCCGAAGGGATCGGCCGAGGCCAGCGGCATGAAGGCGATGGTGTCCAGGCTGGCCCGCCACAGATAGGCGTTGACGCCGATGCCGTTGCCGGTCTCCGGCGACGATCTCTTGTCGCCGCCGAACAGGGTCAGGCCGTTGGGACCGAAAATCGAGTCCTTCTTCTGGTCGCCCCAGGTCGGCGTGGAGTCGCCGGTATTGCGGTCGGGAACCACCGTCTTAACATCGCTGCAGGCGGCGAGCCCGAGAATTGAGGCCAGCATCAGGGCGGCCTTCGTCCTACTATTCATCACCATCGTCCTTGTCAGACCTCTACTGTGCGGGCCGGAGTTCGTCCTGTCGTAGCACAGGGTCCCGGCCGGACCAAGCGCCACATCGGTTTCAGGCCAAGGAAGCCGTCAGAAGACCGTCATAAACTGTGACTCTTCTGCCACAGTGGGCGGGTTTTATCACAGTTTACCGTCCGCCGCCGTTGACTTGGGCCTTTCGGCATGGCTTGCTTCACTCACATAACTCGTTTCGGGGCGGGCCTAGCCCTTTTTGGCTGACCGAAAAACAAAGACAGGAGATAACATGAAGAAGGTTCTTCTCGCCAGCACCGCGCTGGTCGCTTTCGGCGCCGTGTCGGCTCAGGCCGCCGAACCGATCAAGCTGGGTCTCGCCGGCTACGTCGTCGAGAACATCGGCTACGCCGAAAACAACAAGATCAACTCCGCCGCCGCGCCGGCGACCGGCAAGAAAGTCCAGTTCCTGAACCTTGACGATATGCAGATCAGCATCGTCGGTTCCACAAAACTGGACAATGGCATCAGCGTCAGCGTCAATTACGACCTCGCCGCCACCTCCACCAATCAGTCCTCGGGCGTCGGCGGTTCCTGCGACCGCACCAACATGCTGACCGGCGCGGTCTATGCCAATGTGTCGACCTGCGGCAGCGTCAACTCCACCAAGCGGTCCTATGCCACGGTGAGCGCCTCCGTCGGCACCCTGATCGTCGGCGAGCGCGAGGACGCCACCTATATCGTCCATAACTCCGCCCCCGACGTCAGCGCCCTCGGCCCGGTCGGTGACGGCCAGTGGTATTGGGCGGTCAACGATCCGGCCAACCACCGCTTTTACACCGCCGATAACAGCCGCCGCATCACCGGCCGCAGCACCAACAAGATCACCTATGTGAGCCCGGCATGGAACGGCTTGGCGGCGGCCTTCACCTATGTCCCGTCGGTGGATCTGGCCACCGGTTCCGGCCCCGGTGCGGCTCCGTCGTCGTCGGATTTCGCTAATTCGCTCAACAAGGGCCAGGTAAACGGCACCAGCTATGGCGGCGACGGCTTCGGCGGTGGCCTTGCCTATAACAACACCTTTGGCGCCCTGTCGGTGAAAGCCGACGCCACGATGATCCAGGCCAACATCGCCAACCTGACCGTTTGGTCGGGCGGCCTGAACCTCGGCTACGGCGGCTTCGTGCTCGGCGGCTCGATCTTCAAGCGTGACGTCGGCAGCAATGAAAGCGTCAACGGCGCCACCACTGTCGCCTCCGCCTCCGCCCTCGGCGGCGCCGGCGTGACCCCCGACGCCTTGGCCAAGATGGCGGCCTATGCCGGTCAGACCTTCACCGCCGGCCTCTCCTACACCACCGGGCCCCTGGGTTTCAGCGGCGCCTATTACCATGATCAGAGCGCCAGCACCTCCGGTCTGAACCGTACCGGCAAGGCCGACAGCACCGAAGTCTATCAGTTCGGCGCGGCCTACACCGCCGGTCCGGGCGTGATCTTCCGCGGCGGCGTCACCTATGTGAACTACAAGGGCGACCAACTGAGCACGGCCACTCCTTGGGTCAACAACAACGACGGCATCGCCGTGATGACCGGGCTGAAGTTCACCTTCTGATCTTCAGACCTATAAGTCTCTGCCGGGAGGGCGGTCGCAAGACCGCCCTCCTTTTCTTTCTGACAAGCAAACCGAAATCCGTTATTGCGCAGACCCGCTCATCAGGCCGGCATCATCTTGCATCCGCGACTGGGGTCGGACACCGCCTTGGCGGCGACGTTCAACACTATGTTCTGACCCTTGCGAACCTCGCGCAGGTAAATGTCCTGGATGGGATTATGCGACGGCGAGAATGCCAAATGGCCTCGTGGACTATCCAGCACCGTGCGCTCCATGGACGAGTACAGCTCGGTCTTGGCATTGACATCGCCCTTGACCGCGCCGAGGCCGACGGCCAGTAATTCGCCGGCATCATAGCCCTGGACGGCGAACAGGTCGGGATCCTTGCCATAGGCCTTTTTGAATTCGGCGCGGAATTTTTTGTTGGCCGGAAGATCCAATGTGTCGGCGTAATGCAACGTGGTCAGAATTCCTTCCGCCGGTTCGCCGATGGCCTCCAGCGTTCCCTCGGTGAGGAAACCCGAACCCAGCAGCGGGATCGATTTCCTGAGCCCGGCCGCGGCGTAATCCTTGACGAATTTGACGGCGCCGCCACCCGAAAAGAAGGTGAACACGGCATCCGGCTTCAACGAGGCGATTTCCGCCAGATTGGCCTGGAATTCCACATCCGGGAAGGGCACCGTGATTTCCTTGACGACCTTGCCGCCGGCTGCCTCAAAGCCTTCCTTGAAGCCGGCGATGGATTCCTCGCCGGCGACATATTTCCAGGTGATCGAGACGACGTTGCGATAGCCCCGGTCATAGGCCACCTTGCCCATCGGGAAGGCCGGCTGCCACATGGTCATCGAACTGCGGAAAATATTGGGGGCGCAGAGTGGGCCGGTGGCGGCGGCGACCCCGGCATTGGGAATCACCATCAGGGTGTTGGTTTCGCGGGCCACCTTTACCATTCCCATGGCGACGCCGGAATGCACCGTACCGAACAGGATGTCGACATTATCACCCTTGATCAGTTTGGTGGCGTTGGATGGCGCCCGCGCCGGATCGGATTCGTCATCGAGAGTGACGATTTCCACCTCACGGCCACCAAATTTGTTGCCATGTTGAGAAAGCGCGAGCTTCAGGCCTGAAATTCCCATTTCCCCCAAGGACGCATAGGTCCCGGTAAAAGGCAGCATCACGCCGATGCGGATTTTTGCCGTCTGGCCGATGGCGAAACGCGGGAACCCGGCAGCAGCCACCGCACCCAGTTTAATTACAGTCCGTCTGGTAAGCATTGTCTTTATCCTCCCGCCAAAAAAGTCAGTGATCTTGATCCAAAATTTTCCCGATGGGCGGTAGGATAGCCCGATTTTGGTACGACCCGAAGGCGGAATTAGCAAAGGACGCCCCCCGCCCCGGCCTGAGAACGTCCTGGCTTTTGCCCATTCCGATGCCCACGAAATAAGCGCCACTGAAAGCACCGAAAAAGCCGCCTAAATTTTAGTCATTTTGTTGAGATTCCAAGCGTTTTGTTGCATTTCCGGCACAGAGCGGCATTTTCACCACAAACCGGCGGTTTCTTGCTGCACAGCGGCAGAGATGGGGAGACAATGCCCCGGATTTGCAAATGCCGGGCGAGTTGGGGCGTGCCGGCCCGAGGTTAGGAAAGGACTCAGCATGACCATGACACGTTTCACCGGTGCCGCAGCCGTTGCCCTGTTGGCGGCCCTCACGGTCACACCCGCCGGCGCCGCCGAAGGCGATGCGCCTCCCGGCCTATGGGATCGTGACTTTCTGACTGGCGACTGGGGCGGCACCCGCACCGAATGGGTGGAGCATGGTGTGACGCTGGGCCTCAAATACACCGGCGAAGTCATGGGCACGGTCAGCGGCGGCGCCAAGACCGGCGCTGCCACCGACCAACAGATCCTCGCCACCGGCGATATCGACTTCGAAAAGGCCGGCGGCATGGAAGGCCTGGCTGCCCATATCGGAGCCTTCTCGGTGCTCGGCCACGGCCCGTCCTACAGCCAGCTGAAGAACGGTCTCGACGTCAGCAACACCGAAATGTACGGCACCTCGCCGGCGGTTCATACCCGCCTGTGGACCCTGTGGTTGCAGAAGACCGCGTTCGAAGGGATGCTGTCGGTGCGCGCCGGCCAGCTGTCGGCCGACGATGAATTCATGGTGACCAACACCGCCGTCAATCTGCTGAACACCACCTTCCTGTGGAACGCCCTGGAATTCGCCAATCTGCCGGCCGGCAAACCGGTCGACCGGACGGGCAACTTCGTCAGCAATGGCGTCGGTTATCCGTTGGGCGCGCCCGGTGTTCGCGTCGCCATCGTTCCCAACGAAAACTGGACCTGGCAGACGGCGATCTTCTCCCATCAGCCGGAAAGCGTCATGCGTGGCGGCGCCCAGTTCAAAGTGGATGCCAACCAGTTCCTGATCTCGGAACTGCAGTATCTCGAGAACCAGGCCAAGGATGCCACCGGCAATCCCGCCATGTACAAGCTCGGGGTCTGGTACGATAACGCCAAGTTCAACACCTTCTCCGTGCGGCCCAGCCAGCGCAGCGGCAATGCGGCGATTTACGGCGTGGTCGACCGCACTTTGTGGAAGACCCCGGAAAGCGGCGACCAGGCGGTCAGCGTCTTCCTGCGCGCCGGCGTCACCCCCGATGACAGCGTCAATTTCGTCAGCTGGTATGTCGACGGCGGCATCGGCTTCAAGGGCCCGATCAAAGGCCGCGAAGGCGATGTCGTCACCCTGGGCTTCGCCTATGCCGGGATCAGCGATTCGGTGCGCACCGTCGAACGCGCCGCCCGCGCCCCGGTGGTCAATGATTACGAAAGCATCCTCGAGGTCAGCTACACCGCCAACCTGGCCAATTGGTGGTCGGTGCAGCCCGACTTCCAATACGTGATCCACCCCGGCTATCACGGCGCGCTGAGCAATTTCGTGCCCTCCGCCGCGCCCACCACCGCCATCGAAGACGGCGTGGTGCTGGGGCTCAGGACCACGGTTCTGTTCTAAAGCCCCTCGCCGGCGCAATCCCACCCTGCGTCATATTTGACGCAGGGTGGTCTAAACCCCTCCACGGCCGCCACCCCGGCCGCCCGGCTGCCGCGCAAGCGGTTGACCGTGCGGCCGGTGATGCCGCCTAAGGCATAGACCGGCAGTCGGGCGGTTCGCAGCAGACGACGAAACAGCAAGGGCCCCAGTACCGGCTGGCCGGGATGGCTGGCGGTGGCGAACACCGGCGCCAGCAGCGCCGCGTCGACGCCCAATCGGCGGGCCGCCACCAGGGCGTTTCGGCCGTGGGCGGCGGCGGTCAGCGGCCGGCCTCGCCGGTGCCACAGCCGCAGGCGGGGACAGGGGTGTCGCAGCATCGCCTCCGGCAGATGCAGCCCGGCGCTCAGGCTGAGCGCCAGATCAAAATCGCCGGCGATCAGCAGAGCAAGGCGCCGAAGACGGCACAACCGCCGCAAGGCCAGGCCGAGAATCCGGCGGCGGTCGGTGTCGCGGCAGCGCAGGATCACCAGGCTGCCGGGCGGCAGGCGGGCGGCGGCGGCCAACGGGTCGGGCAGGCGCCGGTCGTCGGTGACCAGGACCAGACGGTCGGCGCCACCCAAATTGAGATGTCCGGCACGCTCTGTTAAGCTCAACATCCGCCGATCATAGCATGGGATGCCGTCATTGCCCGAAGACCTGCTGGCCCGCTACCATAGCGTGCTCCAACGCCTCGCCCAGGCGGAGACGGACGCCGCCCGCCCCCCCGGGTCGGCGCGGCTGGTGGCGGTCGGCAAGTTCCACGGCGCCGAACGCATGCGTCCCCTGCTGGCGGCCGGCCAGCGCCTGTTCGGCGAAAGCCGGGTGCAGGAGGCGGCGGCCAAATGGCCGGCCTTGCGCGCCGAAGTGCCGGATGTCGAGTTGCATCTGATCGGTCCGCTGCAATCCAACAAGGTCCGTCAGGCGGTGTCCCTGTTCGATGTCATCGAAACCCTCGACCGGCCGAGACTGGCCGAAGCTCTGGCCGCCGAATATGCCCGCGGCGACCGCCGGCCGGCCTGTCTGATCGAGGTCAATATCGGGGCCGAGCCGCAGAAGGCCGGCGTGCTGCCGGAACGGGCCGACCAGTTCATCGATGATTGCCGGCGGCGTTGGGGGTTGCCGGTCCGCGGCCTGATGTGCATCCCGCCCGAGGACGGCGATCCGGCACCGCTGTTCCACCGCCTGGCGGAGTTGGCGGGGCGTCACGGATTGCCCGAACTGAGCATGGGAATGAGCGGCGATTATCCGGCGGCGATCGCCGCCGGCGCCACCCTGGTGCGGGTCGGCACCGCCATTTTCGGCGCTAGGATTACCAGTTGATAAGCTTGTCGATGGGCAAAGAATAGGACAGCAGCACCGATTCCGAGCCGCCGTTGTTCTGGGTAATCCCGGCATTGGAGATATGGTACAGCCCGACGCCGATGCGCGACCGGTTGTCGAAGCGCCAGGCGACATCGCCGCCGGTGCGGAATTCGAAATGCGACCCCAGGTTAAAGCCGCCGCCGCCATAGCCGCCGAAGGCGGCGGTGAGGGTGGTGACGATATGCGGGCTCCAATAGATATCGGTCAGCAGCCCGACATAGCCGTAGTAATCACCGTCGGCAGCCACCAGCACACCCGCATGCGGCTTGAAGATCCACAGCTTGTAGTTCGAGCGGTAGGCGACATCGATCTCGGGCTTGAGGAAATTGCTGCGCAAGGTTTCCCAGGTCCCGGCGCCGACCCAGAGATAGGCGGGGTCCTCGGCCGCGGCGGCCGGTCCACCGCTGGCAAGTAACAGTCCGATCAGCCCGAATAGCGCCGCGATGCCCCGTCGCATGAATGTTCCCCCGTCAATACACGGCGCCGATGATAAGCAATGATCAGGCGCTTTCCCAGCGGTTTCATTGAATTGTATCGGTGGTCGGCGGGTCGCCCAGCTTGGCGGCTCTTTGATATTTGTCGAAGGCGGCGTTGAAATTGCCGATGAACTGGTTCTGGCTGACCGCGCTTTGCACCGCCGCCGCTCCGGTGGTGGGCATCGGCAGCGTCGCCCGCGGTTCGGCGGGGCCGGTGCGGGCCGGCACCGGGCGGAAGCGGTGGTCCTGGGCCGGCGGCGGATTGTCGCCGGGCAGCAGGCTGGTCGGCTTGCTGTCGGCGCCGAAAACCATGAAATCGGCTGGAGTCGCGGCGACAGGCGTCGGGCTGGGCGGTTTGGCCTGGACCGCAGTGCTGGTGGCGGCGTGGGCCGGTGCGGTTCCGAAAATCAGATAGTCACCGGCGCTCACCGGTTCGTCCTTGGCCGGTGCCTCCGGCGGCACCGCCGTTACCTCGACCGCCGGCGGTGTCGGCGAGGCCGCTGTCTGGGCCGGTTCCTCCGACGCCGCGGCGGACGCCGCCAGCAGCGTGGCGGGGGCTTCCGTCGCCGCCGGGTCGGAGAACAGGGACGCCACATTGGCGCCGATGGTCTTGCCGGTACCGTCCTCCACCGCCAGATCGACCATGGCGCTGACCAGGCCGATCGGGCCGCCCCAGAGCACGCCGCCGAGAACCTCGGAGGCGGCGCCCTGCCTGTCGCCGGTCACCGCCTGATACACCACATTGATGACCGGGATGTGCTGGAGCGGGTTCAGGATGTCGAGGACGTCGGAAAAACTCGGGCCGTCCGGGCTGTTGAAGGCCGTCAGCTTGCCCTGGCCGTCATCCTCGCCGTAGCGGGCCAGCATCAGGCTGTCCAGCTCGTTGCCGATGGGACCGGAAGATTGACGGATGAGTTCCACGGCCATGCCGTACCCCTGCGCCTGGTTTAGGTTCGCAAGATGTGATGCAACCCCCGTGCCAAGGCGAAAGACATTATAAATCAGTCACTTTTCTATGCCGGCCCGGCCTGTCGGCGCCGTTTTGCCGGGCAGCTTCTGCCTACAGCAGATGTCCGCCGCGGGTGGCCTTGGTCCTGAGATAATGGGCATTATGGGCGTTGGAGGGGAAGGCATGGGGGACCCGCTCCACCACCTCGATGTCATGGCGGGCCAGGGAGTCGACTTTGGCCGGATTGTTGGTCATCAGCCGTACCCGGGCGATGCCCAGCTGGCGCAGCATCAGGGCAGCCGGCAAATAGATCCGCTCGTCGTCGTCAAAGCCCAGCTGCTCATTGGCTTCCAGGGTGTCGAAACCGGCATCCTGCAGCTCATAGGCGCGCAATTTGTTGACCAGGCCGATGCCGCGGCCTTCCTGGGCGAGATAGAGCAAAACGCCGCCGCCGCCGGCGGTCAGCTGGGCGATGGCGCCGCGCAGCTGGTCGCCGCAATCGCAGCGCAGGCTGCCCAGCAGGTCGCCGGTGAAGCATTCCGAATGCAGGCGGGTGAGGACCGGCTGGTCGCGATCGGGACAGCCGACGACGATGGCCAGATGCTCGACACCGCCGTCGGCCGGGCGGAAGGCGACGACGCGGCTGTTTTCGGCCTCGGTCAACGGCACCCGGGCCTCGGCGACGCGGCGCAGGCTATGGGCCGCCTCGGCCGGATAGCCGAGAATTTCAGCCACCTTGACGGAAAACAGTCCGTCCACCGTGCCGGCCAGCGGGGCGACCACGGCGGCCGGCAGCAACCGCGCCAGTTTGGCCAGGGCAACCGCCGCCTCCGCCCAGGCCGGCGGCGAGTCGTTGACCTGGGTGTCGGTTGCCTGGCCGGCCCCGAGGGGATCCGCCAGGGCCATGATGGCATCGGCGGTGAACGGCGCCGTGGCGCTGAGCAGGACCACCCGCCGGTCGCCGGCGGCGATGCCCAGCACGGCCGCGCGGCGTCCGCTGACCGCCACCGCGGCAGGGCTGCCGGCCAGGTGGGCCAGGCGGCTCAAGCCATCGCCGGTTGCGGCTTCGGCGGCCAGCATCAGGGCCTGCGATCCATCCTCGGCGGTGATGACCACCGGGCCGCCGCGCCGCAGGTCGTCGATGGCCCGGTCCACGGCCACCAGGGCATTGGGCGGCGGCGGCAGGGGCAAAGGTTTGACGATCAGCGGTCTGGACATGAATCCGGCATTTGAAGGAACGCAAACGGTGGCACCATAACCACTTTTGACCCGCCGAGAAAGGGTGGCCGATGGTTTCGCCACGGTGATCGCTTCAGGTTAACGGCTTGACAGGAAGATAGGGGAGTCCCAAGGCGAGAAGAATGTGATTCATAGGAGGCTTCGTTGATGAGCGAGGCCACCCATGTC
>DUZF01000021.1 GCA_013349665.1 Rhodospirillaceae bacterium
TACCGCGACGGTTGGACGCAGGGCTGATCGCCATGGCCATCATCGACTTCTTCGACCGCGGCTGGGCCTCCAACCCGCAAGGGGCGGCCTATATCGCCGGCCAGCGCAGCTACGGCTTCGCCGAGATCGGCGCCATGTCCTGCCGCATTGCCCATGCCCTGCTGGCCCAAGGCTTCGCGAAGGAGACCAAGGGCGCCGTGCTGGCCGGCAACGACCCCATCGCCTGGACCTGCACCCTGGGCCTGTGGCGGGCCGGACTGGCTTGGGTCCCGGTCAATCCGCGCGCCTCGGCCGAGGAAAACCGGCATGTGTTGGATGCCTTCGACTGCGAAGTGGTGTTCTTCCAGAAGCTTTTCGAGCCGATGGTGGCGGCCTTGCGCCCGTCACTGCCGAAGGTGGCCCGTTTCGTCTGCATCGACGCCGAACTCGACTGGGCGCCCGAACTGCAGGGCTGGTGCGCCGGCCAGCCGGATACGCCGCCGGACATCACCTACGACATGGACGAGGTGGTGGCCGTCATGTCCACCGGCGGCACCACCGGCCTGCCCAAGGGGGTGATGAACACCCATCGCAGCATTCAGACCTTCTGCGCCCATTTCATGATCGGCTGCGCCTATCCCGGCGGCCAGCGGCCGGTCAACCTGGCGGCGGCACCGATGACCCACACCGCCGGCATCCTGTCCCTGCCCGCGACGGCCCGCGGCGGTACCGTGGTGGTCCTGCAGAAGCCCGACCCGGCGGACCTGCTGGCGGCCATATCCCGTCACAAGGTCACCGAGATGTTCCTGCCGCCGACGGTCATCTACCGTCTGCTGGAGATCCCCGGCATCGACAAGGTGGATTTCTCGTCGCTGCGCTATTTCGTCTATGGCGCGGCGCCGATGTCGGTGGAAAAGCTGAAGCAGGCCATCGCCCTTTTCGGACCGGTGATGACCGGCGGCTATGGCCAGACCGAGGCACCGGCCAGCATCTCCATGCTGACGCCGGACCAGCATTTCGAGGACGGCCGGCTGGCCGGAGACAGCCGCCTGGCCTCCTGCGGCAGACCGTCGCCGCTGATCCGCGTGTCCATCCAGGACGATGCCGGACGGCAGCTGCCGCCGGGGCAAACCGGCGAAATCTGCGTCCGCGGCGACCTGGTGATGAAGGGCTACTACAAACAGCCCGACAAGACCGCCGAAGCCATCATCGACGGCTGGCTGCATACCGGCGACGTCGGCAGCCTTGATGCCGAGGGCTATCTCTGCATCACCGACCGCAAGAAGGACATGATCATCACCGGCGGCTTCAACGTCTATCCCAACGAGGTCGAACAGGTGCTCTGCGCCCATCCGGCGGTCCAGGACTGCGCGGTGATCGGCGTCCCCGACGCCAAATGGGGCGAGGCGGTGAAGGCGGTGGTGGAAGTCAAGGCCGGCACCACCGTCACCGCCGAGGACCTGATCGCCTTGTGCAAGGACCGCCTGGGGGGCGTCAAAACCCCGAAGAGCATCGACTTCCTCGACTCGCTGCCCCGCAGCCCGGTGGGCAAGGTGCTGAAGAAGGATCTTCGGCAGGCTTACTGGAGCGGACAACAGCGCAGCATCTGACAGATCGGAACAAGCATGACTGACGTATTTATCGCCGGCATCGCCATGACGGTGTTCGGCCGCCATGCGGAAAGAACCCTGGACGATCTGGCCGGCGAGGCCTTGCGGGGCGCCCTGGCCGACGCCGGCTGCGGCGCCGCGGATATCGGCACGGCCTTCTATGCCGGCATGACCAACGGCCCCCTGCAGGGTCAGATCTCCATCCCCGGCCAGGTGATCTTTTCCAAGATCGGCATCGAGGCGATCCCCATCTTCAATGTCGAGAACGCCTGCGCCTCGGGCAGTTCGGCGGTGCATCTGGCGATCCAGGCGATCCGCGCCGGCGCCTGCGACATCGCCCTGGCGCTGGGCGCCGAGAAAATGAACATCCCCGACAAGGCCAAGGCCTTCGCCCTGTTCGAGGCCGGCTGGGATGTCAGCCGGGCCGAGGAGAATTATGCCACGCTGATCCGCATGGGCGAGGGCATCGTGCCGCCGCCGGGGTCGGAATCGCCCAAGCCCTACAGCCGCTTCATGGCCATTTACGCGGCGCTCTGCCGCCTGCATATGCGCCGCTTCGGCACCACCCAGCGGCAGATCGCCGCGGTTTCGGCGAAAAATCACGGCCATTCGGTGCATAACCCCTACTCCCAGTTCCGCCAGGCCTTCACCATCGACGAGATCCTCGCCGCGCCGCCCATCACCTATCCCCTGACCCTGCCCATGTGCGCGCCCCTGTCCGACGGCGCCGCGGCGGCGATCCTGTGCAGCGAGGCCGGGCTGAAAAAGATGACCGGCGACCGCCGCCGCGCCGTGCGCGTCGCCGCCAGCGTCATGCGCAGCTTCCGCCATCGCCCGGCAGAGGCGCTCGAGGACAGCGTCGGCCGGCGGGCGGCATTGGCGGCCTATGAACAGGCCGGCCTCGGCCCCGACGACATGGATGTCGCCGAGGTGCATGACGCCTCGGCGATGGGCGAGATCATCCAGGTGGAAAATCTCGGCTTCGTGCCCTTTGGCGATGGCGGCCCGGCGGCCGAGCGCGGCGACTTCACCCTCGGCGGACGCATTCCGGTCAATCCGTCGGGCGGGCTGGAAAGCAAGGGCCACCCGCTGGGCGCCACCGGTATCGGCCAATTGTTCGAACTGGTCTGCCAGTTGCGTGGCGAGGCCGGCGGCCGCCAGGTGGACGGCGCGCGCTTCGCCATCCAGGAGAACGGCGGCGGCCTGGCCGGCGTCGAAGAGGCGGCGCTGGCCATCCACATCCTGGGGAAGGTCTGACCGACATAACCAGGGGAAGTTTTACATGCCGGATCCGCTGACGAAATTGCAGGGCCGAGGTCTTTTCAGTCGCCTTGCCCTGCCGCGAGTTGACGCTCCACGTCCATGGCACAATGCAGGATCCGTGCGATGAAAATGCCGTCATTCTCGATGAGGTAGAAGACAATATGCCGGGCATGTTCATGGCGGAACAGATCTGGCCGAACGACATTTGCCGGACGACCAAGGAGCGGGCTGTCGGCCAAGCGCTGCAGGCAGTCCCGAAGGTCGAGGAAATAGGCATCGGCTTTATTCTCGCCGTAGGCTTCGAAAGAATACGTGTAAATGTTGTCAAGGTCAGCATCAGCGGTATTGGAGAGGACGTATTCAGCCATTCTGTAGCCGAGCCTTCGCCATTCTCATGATATCTTCAGCTTTGCGCGAACTGCGGCCGCTTGCGAGTCCTTCCCTGACGGCCTCTTCGAGCGATTGGTGTCGCCGCTGATCATGCCGGATCAGGTCTCGGATGTAGTCGCTGACATTTGCGTACTCTCCACTCTTTACCTGTCCCTCCACCCATTCACGCATGAGGTCAGGAAGGGAAACATTCATCGTCGCCATAGGCACCTCCAATTGGGAAAATATGGCATACTTTGGCAAAGACTGCCATATTTCGATTGGGCGACCGATGGAATTTCGTTCGGAAAATTGGAAGGAAGGCTAATAGTTTGCGACGGGTCGGCGTCTGCCTTATGGCTTTTCCAGCAGACCCGGCATCACACCTATCTCGATGAAATTTAGCGTTAAAATTGAGCAGCGATCGGATGTATACCCCTTCCGCCTTCCGTGAAAACAGCATCAATACGATGCATGACCTAATGCATGCCCGTCCCCTTGGTTTATTGGTGACCCATGGGGCAACGGGCCTTCAGGCATCTCCGCTACCGTTCCTGCTTTACGCTGATGAAGGACAATGGGGAGTATTGCGCGCCCATGTGGCGAGGGCGAATCCGCACTGGCGGGAACTTTCCGGCATGACTGAATGCCTCATTATTTTCCAGGGTGTGGATGGCTACATCACGCCATCTTGGTATCGGAGCAAGACGACGACAGGCAAAGTTGTTCCTACCTGGAATTACGCCACCGTCCATGCTTGGGGTAAGCCGACGATTATTGAGGATGCCGGGTGGTTGCACCGACAAATCAATGACCTCACCCATGCCCAGGAGAGGTCCCGCCCTCGCCCCTGGTCGATCGACGATGCTCCTGCCGATTACATCGCCACCCAGTTAAAGGCAGTGGTCGGTATCGAAGTCGTTATCGGCAGGATCGAAGGAAAATGGAAAATGAGCCAAAACAAAGATGAGGCCGACAGGGTTGGGGTCATTCAGGGTTTGCGCTCGCCGGATGACCCACACCAGAACCCGGTAGTGGCCGATGCCATTGAACACGCCGCCAGATCAAAGTCCGATTAGGGCCAAGTCCGGTTGTCTGCCCATCTGCGTCATCACGTCAAGTGCCTCTGCCTGGCCAATGATCGGCCCAGTCACATTTCGCAAAGGCCACTCTCGAAATCTCTGCCCGCGTAAGCGATTGCAACAATTTCCACCACATGATCCAGAATTCTGAATGCGATAGTTACCCGCCGTTCGAACCCCGTCGTTCGCATTCCGGGAGCAATATCGTCTCGACGAGTGCCTCGCTCCGGGAACACGGCCAACCCCATGCAACATTTTTCGAAGCGCGTGATATAGGCTTCGGCGCGCAGCGTATCGGAATTTTCAGCGATATATCGATAAAGAGCAAATAGATCGGCCTCAGCCCCCGGCCGAAAGACAATTTTATGGAGCACGCTTGTCAACCAATGCCCGTTCAGCATGAAGAACGCGCAGCCGCGCAAATACATCCTCTGCCGGAACGCTGGGGCGCGCATCCGCCAGGGACGCCTCCACCTTGCGACGAAGGATATCGTCCAGCGCGGCGTCCTCACGGTCGAGGGCGCGCAGTGCCGCGCGCAGGACCTCGCTCGCTGAGCCATAGGCTCCGGACTGAAGGCGCGCTTCCAGGCTCGCCTGCTGAGTGCCGAGTGTCACCGTAATCGGTTTGCTGGTGCGCATGGCCGAACGCCTGCCGTTGTTGATCATTCTTACGGCCAATTACACTGTCATACTTCGCCCTGATTGTCCAGCACAGGGCGCGGCGGGGCGAAGCCGTTGAAAGGCAACCAAAAGGGGAGTGCCGGACCAGCCAATGGGCCAACACGGCAAGTCAGGGGAGGACCACTTCGGGTCACTACCCGCCGTAGGTTGCTGCCAAATACCGCTGGATTTCGGCAGATTCATACATCGCCGTCCCGGTATTGGGATCAACCAGATAGGGCACCTGCATGCGGCCGCCCCGTTCCTGCAGACTGCGCCGGTTGTCGGTGGCCGGAACATAATCCTTCTTGACCTGCACCCTGAGACCGGGCGGCAACCATTCCACCATGCTGCCCGGCGCCTTGCCGACAATGCCGATGGCGCCGGTTACTGTCTCGCCGGCGACCGTCACCTTCAGAGTTGCTGGACCGTCGCCCGGGCCAGTCCGCGCTGTTCGAGGAAGCCCAGCAGATAGCGGTGGCCGAAGGCCTTGCAGGCGGAGGCAAAGCCAAGCTTATCGGTTTCGCCGTCCAGCAGCTTGATCACCGCCGCCGTTTGCAGGGCGCCGGTGGAAATATAGGGCGTGATGCCATGGACCGTGGCCCGCACCGCCGCCAACTGCCCGCGGCCGATGGCGAAATCGACGCTGCGCTGGATGGTGGTGCGTTCACGCGGCGGCATAGCCGGCGTCGTCGAATCCACCAGGCCCTGGATGACCGCGTCCTGATGCTCTTTCGGCAGGTCCTTGTATTCGGCCTCCCACTTCTGGCTGAGCGCATGCAGGGTGCGCATGACCTCATTGTCGTAGAAGCCAACGCAGGAGGTACAACTGCGGACGCGAGGATCCTGCTGGAAATAGATCGGCAGGGAAGTGCCGCCCCAGGGCAGAGAAAACACCGGCTGGACGAAATTGGGATCGACGACGTCGAAGCTGGTGCCCAGGGGATGCGGCGCCAGCGTCTTTTCCCACAAATACTGGGACGGCTGCCGGTAGAGCTCGAAAATCGAGGCTGTCGAGCCGACGGTGATGCCTGCCGCCCCGCCGCGCGGACCGCGACAGAGGGTGGCGGTCTCCAGCACGTCGACGCCCGGCGTTTCCAGTGCCAGCTCGGCGGCGATTTCGGCGAAGCTGTACATGTAGGCGACAGACGGCGACACCAGCAGACCCGCCTGCCGGTACAGATCGCCGAATTGCTCCCGCACGGCCTGGATATAGGATTGTTCGCCGGTGGTATCGATGTGATGACACCCCGCCTTCAGCGCCGCCTCGACGGCGGTGAGGCCGAAATTGACGAACGGGCCGACGGTGTTGCAGACCACCTTGGCGCCCTTGAATACCTTCGCCAGGGAGCCGACGGTGTTGTCCGATTCGAGGATTTCATAGGTGGCGGATTCAAGGCGGACTACCCGCTGGGCCATCATTTCCTTGACGCGCCTGGCATTGCGGGCCACGGCGGTGAAGGGGATCTGCTGATCAATCAGCCAATCCATGATCAACATGCCTGTGTACCCGCTGGCCCCGTAGACCACTACCGGATGCTTCGCCATCTACCGATCTCCTTTGCCCGCACAAGGTCACCGTGCGGCTTATTGAGAGGCGATGGTGCCAGACCGGCTTTGACAAAACGCCCCCCCACCTCGGGGAGGTCGTCAATCGCGGGAATCAAGAATTCCCAAGGTACGGGCGCGATCAACCAGATGGCGCCGCGTATTGGCATGCAGCTTGCCGAACAGGTTCTTCAGATGCCATTTGACCGTTTCGTCGCTGACATCGAAGGCCAGGGCGATCTCCTTGTTGGACATGTTGCGCGCCAGATAATGCAGGATTTCGGTTTCCTTCGGGGTCAACAATCCCGTCTGCGCCACCCTGGGCGGAGCCGCCGCCGCCGCCCTGCCCTGGTCAGGCACATCCATCCGCTTGCCCCAGTCCACCAGCAAGGGATGGGTATCGGCCAGGATGCGCTGCAGGCCGAGAGTTCCGGCAAGACCGAGGCCTTCGAGAAACAGTCCGGCGGCACCATCCTCATGCCGGCGCATCATCACCAGCGACCGCAACAGCTTGATCCCGACGCCGTCCCGGCCAAGATTCAGGCCGCGCACCAGACCCCCGGCACAGTCAAGATGGCGCTGCACCTGATCGAGATCCCAATGGGCCAACGCCACGTAGCTTTGCGCCAGCGCCAGCTTGGCCTCGACCAGGGGGGCCAGGATCGGGTCGCGCGACGGTTTTCCGGCGGCGACCAGGGTTTCCAGCCGCCGCCCCAAATCCCGGCAGGTCTCCTGATGGGAGCGCAGGGCGGCGAGACGGATCCGTTCGCCCAGGCTGGCGATGCAGAAGCGTTCGATCCGCCGCGTCTCGCCGATGGCGAACAGCCGCTGCAGCAGATCCTGCGCCCGCCGTTCCTCGCCGGCCTGGGCGGCCAGCCGCGCCGCCGTCTGGTACCCCATGATGATCGCCTCGGGAGACGTCAGGCGTTCCAGGACATGCAGACGATCGGCCAGCAAGGCCTCGGCCTCGGCCGGCAGGTCGCGTTCCCAGAGCACGGCGGCCAGCGCCGTGGCCAGCATCCCGGTCAGCGGATTGCGCCGCCCCAGTTCCGCCTCGACGCGGGCCAGGGCCGGACGCAGGACCCGTTCGGCGAGGACCGCCTGGCCTTCCCACAGATAGCTGAAGCCGACCAGCCAGTCGGCCCAGACCGTCGATGCCTCCCGTCGCGCCGTTTTCTCCTCGCCGGCCCGCGAGATGAGGTAGCGCGCCTGTTCGGTGGCGCCCCGGTAAATGGCAAACACGGCGTCAAAATTGGCGAGGATCGGCGCCAGATGGGGAGAAACTCCGGCGGCCTGATCGAGCCAGGGAACGATGATCGAGGCCGAGCCGCTGAGGTCATCGGCAAAGATGGCGGCACCGGCGATAATCGCCGCGCTTTCGCAGCGGTCGGAAAGACTGGCGCCGGCATCGTCAAGGATCGGCTGCACAAGTTTGATCGCTTCGCCATGACGGTCGCTGAACCCCAATGCCCAGCCGATGGCAAGACGCAGCATCGGACGCCGTTCGATGATTTCCGCCGGCAGTCGCTCCTTCCATTCGAGCACCGCGGCCGAATTTCCCTGCAGCGTCACCTGGAGCAGGCAGACTTCGAGATAGTCATAGGCCTTGTCGGTTTCCCCGGCCCGGAAGGCGTGCTGGGCGGCGGCCTCGAACATGTCCTGGCCGGCCAGCCAGTCGGCGGTCCGCCGGTGCAATGCCAGGCGGTCGGCCTCGGGCAACCCGTCGAACCGCCGCAAAAGAAACCGCCGCGCCAGGGAATGGATCCGCATCCAGGCGCTGTCCACCGCTTCGATGAAAACCGGCGTGCCGGCGGCCAGGCGGGCCAGCATCGTCTCGGCATCCTCGCGGCCGGTCACCTCCTGGCAAAGACTTGGGTGAATGGCGTCGAGGACCGATATCCTGACCAGGAAATCCAGCGCCTCC
Source organism: Rhodospirillaceae bacterium (assembly GCA_013349665.1). GTDB lineage: Bacteria > Pseudomonadota > Alphaproteobacteria > Rhodospirillales > Magnetospirillaceae > DUZF01. The sequence continues at coordinate 8,436 of DUZF01000021.1, forward strand.
GGCGGCAGCCTGGCCAGCAGGGTGTCGATGAAATAGCTGTCGATATGATGGGGTTCGGCGGACAGGGAGCGGATGCCCTCTTCGATCCCCGAGCTCTTTTCAATCACCGCCACCGCCAGGGCCAGTCCCAGCGGCCAGCCCTCGGTGATGTCGTGAAGACGGGCGCATTGATCAACATGAATATCCAGCTTGAAGCGGCTGGCCAGCAGGGCGATGGTTTCTTCGAAGCGGAAACGCAGCGTTTCGACGCCGAGCAGGGTGTATTGCCCGTGATGGGCGATGTCCGAGATGGGTACGGCCAGCCTCTCGCGCGCGCCGATGACCAGACGCAGGTTGGGCGGAAGATTTCGCGTCAGATAGGCGAGCGAATGGCGCACCGTCAGTTCCGGCAGCAGATGGCCGTCATCCAGAATCAGGATGGTTTCCACTGCCAGTTCGGACACCTCCGCCAACCATTCGGTCAAGGCCTCGAGGCCGCTTTCGTCCTTGCCCTTGAGGACCTTCTGGCCGAAGGCCGGGCGGCCGCTACCCCTTTGCATGGTCACCTGCAGCCCCTGCAGGAAGCGCTGTCCGTCGTCGCGCTCGTCGCAGGTCAACCAGGCGACCACCGCACCGGTGCGCAGCCATTCGCGCCGCCATTGGCCCAGCAAGGTGGTCTTGCCGAAGCCTTCCGGGGCACGGACGAAAAGCACCTCCTTGTCCCGGAAGTCGGCGGCCTCACTGCTGAGGCGCTTGCGGAACAGCTCCGACTTGCGCAGACGCGGAGGCGTCGCTTTCAGCAGAATCTGCGGATCGTTGGGCGGCAGGTCCATAAAGGCGGGACGTCCTTCCCGGAGCGCACGGTTTTTTTCTTATGATGCCTATTGCCGGGAAGGCGTCAAGAAGAGCCGCTTGATAAATGCACTCCCTGCCTCATTGTTTCATGTCTGCAAACGCTGGAGGCACAACTCGCGCACCGCGCGGCGGAGCACCTTGCCCACCGGACTGAGCGGCAATTGGCTGACGATGGCGATCTTATCGGCGCCTGAGCCCATCACGTCGCCACGAACACGGCGACGCGGGGCGACAATTCATTCGCCAGTTTTCCCCATTCTTTGACCATCAGGACGACCTCTCCGAGCCAATATCCGGGGAAGCGTCATCCATGACCGGGATCGAACACCCCCCCGACTTTGGGGGTCGTGCCGTCAATTTTTGAGCCTACACCTATGATTGTAGAGCTCCATTTTTTTAGTCAGGGATACCGCGATGTTCGAAGAAAAAATCGTCGTCATTACCGGCGCCGGCTCGGGCATCGGCCGCGCCTTGGCCGCGGAACTGGCGCGGGCCGGCGCACGCCTGGCCTTGTCGGACATAAACAGGGAAAGCCTGGATCAGACGCTGGCGATGTTACCGGCGGGCAGCAATGCCAAAGCCTATACGCTGGACGTTTCGTCATGGGCGGCATTCCAGGCCCATGCCGACGAGGTCGAGCATGATTTCGGAACACCCCATTTTGTCATCAACAATGCCGGAGCGACGGTGATCGGCACGGTCGCCCACACCTCGGTTGAGGAATACGAATGGCAGTTGAGCATCAACATGTGGGGCGTGCTATACGGCACCAAAGCCTTTCTGCCCAAGCTGCTGGCGCGGCGTGACGGCTGCATCGTCAATATCTCGAGCGTCTTCGGTCTGGTGGCGTTCCCCACGCAGAGCGCCTACAACATGTCGAAATTCGCCGTGCGCGGCCTGACCGAATGCCTGTGGCAGGAATTGGAAGGGACCGGCGTCCGCGCGGTATGTGTCCATCCCGGCGGCATCAAGACCAATATCGAGAAGGCCGGGCGGCGGGTAAAGGCGGCCGGGCTCGAAGAAACCGGGTTCACCGTCTTGGCCGGCAAGATGCTGACCACCCCGCCCGAGGATTGCGCCGCCGACATCATCAGAGGCCTTCGCAAAGGCCGCAAACGCATCATCACCGGGAATCTGTCCACCACCCTGTTCTGGCTGAGCCGGCTGTTTCCGAACATCTACCCCAAATTTATCAAGGCTTTGTCCTGACGCCGTCGAGGAACCGGCTTGGTGGCCTGGTTGACCTGAGCATTTTGTTTATTCTATCCCCAGCACCCGCAAGGCATAGCTGACCACCTGGTCGGCGATGTAGCCCCAGTCTGGTTCGGTCAGGCCGGGCTTGCCCAGCACGCCGCGCATCTGGCCGTCGAAATCGGCGTAATATTGGGTCATCGCCCACAGCGCCATGAGGAAATGCCGCCCGTCCACCGGCTGGATCTTTTTCGCCGCCACCCAGGCGTCGATGACCTGCCCCTTGCTTTCCAGCACCCGGCGCACATCCTCGAGATAGTCCTGGTCGTCGGCCGGCACGGCGCGGGCGTTGACCTCGCCGAACACCTTGGCGGCATGGGGCCGGCGGCGCGTCAGATCGAGCTTTTCGCGCAGAAATTGGGTGATCGCCGCCCGCGGTTCGGCATCGACGGTCAGGCAGTCGGAGGTGTGGCGCCATTCCTCGACGATATCGACCACCAGGGCGCGATACAGTTCTTCCTTGGTGCCGAAATAGTAATGAATATTGGCCTTCGGCATGCCGATGCTTTGGGCGATCTCGGCCATGGTGGCGCCGGCGAAGCCATGGCGGGCGAAGATCCGCTCGGCGGCATCGAGGATGCGCCGGCGGCTTTCCTCGCGGATACGGCCCTTGCGCGGCCTGGCCTGGCCCTGGCCATCGGCGGCGATCCCTGGTCCGGCGGCAGCCATTGTTCTCCCCATGCCCGTTCCGATGTCCGATCCAATCGGCCTCGGCCGATGTCAGAATGGCAGTTTTGCCTGGCCAGAGCAAGCGCAAGGGTTGTGTATCGCGATAGGCCTTTTGTACCAAAAGATGGGATTCCCGCCTCAGCGAAAGGCGTTGGCGGAAATTCCCAGGCGCTTGATCTTGTCGTAAAAAGTTTTGCGCGGAATGCCTAAGGCCTCCACCGTCATTTTCACATTGCCCTGATGGATTGCCAGTTCATTCTCGATGATACTTTTTTCAAAGAGATCCAGCTGCTGCGGCAAGGAGTGGCGGATCGCCACCATGGCCTCCAACCCGACCGGTGATTCTCCGTCTTCCAGCCCGAGGACGAAGCGGTCGGCGGCGTTCTTCAATTCGCGGACATTGCCCAGCCAGGGACGGCCGGCCAGGCCATGCAGCAGATGCGGCGTCACCTTCGGCGGCTCGCGGCCATAGCGGGCCGCCGCCATCATGACGAAATGCTGAAACAGCAGCGGAATATCTTCGCGCCTCTCGCGCAATGCCGGAATATTGATCATCACTACATTGAGCCGGTAATACAAATCGGCACGAAACCGTCCCTCGTCGCTTTCCGTTTTGAGATTGGCCTTGGTGGCGGCGACCACCCGCAAATCCACCGGCACCGTATCGTTCGACCCCAGCGGTTCCACCGCCCGCTCCTGCAGCACGCGCAGCAGCTTGACCTGCAGCGACGGCGGCATGCTTTCGATCTCGTCGAGAAAAAGCGTGCCTCTGCTGGAGTATTCGATGCGCCCGACGCGGCGTTTGGCGGCACCGGTGAAGCTTCCCGCCTCATGGCCGAACAGTTCGCTTTCGAAGATGGTTTCCGGCATGGCGCCGCAGTTGAGCGCCACGAACTGATGGGCGCGGCGCCGGCTCTGCTGATGCAGGGCCCGGGCGACCAGTTCCTTGCCGGTCCCGGTTTCTCCCATCACCAGAACATCGGCATCGGTGCCGGCGACGGCGCTGATGATCGTGCGCATTCTTTCAATCGCCGGCGTCCGGCCGATGATGGCGGTTTGCGCGGCCTGCGCCAGCTCTTCCTTCAACTGGCGGTTCTCCATCACCAGCCGACGGCGTTCGAGGGCCCGGCGCACCGCTTCCAGAAGGATATCCGAGGGATAGGGTTTCTCGATGAAATCATAGGCGCCGCTGCGGATCGCCCGCACCGCCATCGACACGTCGCCATGACCGGTGACCATGATCACCGGCAAATCCGGATCGACCGTCAGCACCCGCTCCATGAGGGCGAAGCCGTCCATGCCGGTCATGCGGACATCGGTGATCAGCACGCCGCAGTCGCGGTCGATCATTTTCAGCGCCTGCTCGCCGTCGCCGCAGGCCTTCGTCGCATAACCCGCCAGATCCAGGGTCTGGCAGGCGGCCTGGCGGACCTGCCGGTCGTCGTCCACCACCACAATGGTCAGGCTCATGGCATCTCCCAATAGCGCAGCAGCATGGTGAAGACGGCACCGCCGCCCGGCCGGTTGGCGGCCGACAGGCGGCCGCCGAAGTCGCGAACAATCTTTTCCGAGATCGACAGGCCGAGGCCGAGGCCGTCGCCGGTCGGTTTGGTGGTGAAAAACGGTTCAAACAACTGGTTCATGACCTCCGCCGCGATGCCGGGGCCGTTGTCGGCTATATCGACCAGAACGGTATCCCCGCGGCGGACGGCGGTGATGACCAGGCGCCGCTCCGCCACGCCCCGCATGGCGTCGGCGGCATTGCGCAGCAGATTGACGATCACCTGCTGCAAGCGCAGATCCTCGCCCCACACCATCAGCTCCGGCTGCGGCCGCCGCCATTGCACGTCGATGGCGTCAGCGGCGAAGCGGCCGGCAAGCAGTGCCAGGGCGCTGTCGACGGCGCCGGCCAGGGACACCGGCTCGGCGACGGCCGTCGATTTGCGGGCGAACAGTTTCAGTTGGCCGCTGATCCGCGCCATGCGGTCGGTGAGATCGGCGATTTCCAGCAGATTGCCGCGCGCCGCCTCGACACGCCCGCGTCCCAGCAGGGTGACGCCATTGTCGGCATAGGTGCGGATGGCCGCCAGCGGCTGGTTGAGTTCGTGCACCATGCCGGCGGACATCTGGCCCAGCGCCGCCAGCTTGGCCGCCTGCACCAGTTCGTCCTGGGCGGCGCGCAAGTCCTCCTCGGCACGGCGGCGGTCGGCCACCTCGTCCAGCAGCCGCCGGTTGCTCTCCGACAGCAGGACGGTCCGTTCGGCGACCCGGCGCTCGAGGTCGCGGGTATGGCGGCGGCGCAGGCGGGTGCGGTGGACCAGGAAGAACAGCCCAAGCAGCACCAGGCCGGCGGCGCTGCTGGCCAGCAGACCGAGATCCCTGGCCTGCGCCCGCGACTCCTTGACCGCCATCAGCACATGCAAGGTCCACTGGTCGCCGTCGACCAGGGGACGGGAGACCATCACATAGCCCTCGCCATCCACCGAGGTCACCGTCCGCCCGGGGACCAGGGCCAGCGGCGGCAGCGGCGCCTCGCCGTATTGCCGGCTGTCCTGCAGGGCCTGCAAGACCTCCGGTTCCAGCGGCGACAGGGCGCGAAACCGCCATTCCGGTGTATTGGTGATGAAGATGATGCCCCAGCGGTCGGTGACGAACACCCGCTCGCCGCCACCGCGCCAGCCGGCCTCCAGCGACTCCATGGAGGTCTTGCCGACCACCGCGCCGAGGACGCGGCCGCCGGCCAGCACCGGCATGGACAAATAATAGCCAGGTAATTTCGAAGCCGTGCCGAGGGCGAAATAGCGCCCGCTGCGGCCCTCCATGGCGGCGGTGAAATAGGGTCTGAAGTCGAAACGGCGCCCGACGAAACTGCCTTCGCCCTCGGCCCAGTTGCTGGCCGCCAGAGTGACGCCCTCGGCATCGAGTATGTAGATCGCCGAGGTATGGAGCTGCTCCTTCAGGCCTTCCAGGCGGCGATTGACACGCTCGGCCCGCGCCTCCCGCCGACGCCCGTCAGCCTCCGCCAGCAATGCCGCCACCTCCGGATCGCCCGACAGCACCAGCGGCACATTGGCGGATTTTTCCAGCTCGTCATGCAGGGACTGGCCATACAACGTCAGCCGGTCGCGGCCGGCCTCGGCCAGACGGACCAGGGCCCGGCTTTCGCTCCACAGCACGGTTTCCACCGACGCCCAGACGGCCAGAACCGACAGCAGGGCGAATGCCCCGCCGCGGGTCACCCAGGAGGGACGGCGCCATACCGTCGCCAGGCCTGCCACGTCGCCAGTCCTCCCCATGAGCTGTGTGCGCATTTTCGCACAACACTACCACTGGAGTGAGCGACTTTCCAGCCATGCATCCACCGCAGGTGAGCCTTTTCCCGCCCTGCCGACTTTGGCACGATTGTTGCTAGCCTGCGACAGCGCAACAGGGGCGGAGCAACCGCCCGATCAACTCTTGAACCAGTGAGGAAATGGCCATGCAGCCGCAGATCGCCCCAAGGGCCGCTAAAAAACCTTTTTATAAAGTGCTTTACGTCCAGGTTCTGTTCGCCATCTTTCTCGGCGCCGTGGTCGGCTGGCTGTCCCCCGAGTTCGGCAAGAACGAATGGGTCAAGGCCATGGGTGACGGCTTCATCAAGCTGATCAAAATGGTCATCGGACCGATCATCTTCTGCACCGTTGTCTCAGGCATCGCCCACATCCAGGACGCCAAGAAGGTCGGACGGGTCGGCATCAAGGCCCTGGTCTATTTCGAAATCGTCTCCACCTTCGCCCTGGTCATCGGGCTGTTCATCGGCAACGTCATCCGGCCCGGCGCCGGCTTTGCCGGCACCGCCCCGGACGCCTCGGCGGTGGCCAATTACGCCAAGGCCGCCAAGGAGACCAAGAGCGTCGATTTCGTCTTGAACATCATTCCCGACAGCGTCGTCGGCGCCTTCGCCAAGGGCGACATCCTCCAGATCCTGCTGTTTTCCATTCTCTTCGGCTTCGCCCTGATGGTGCTGGGCGAACGCGGCAAAACCGTGCGCAACTTCGTCGACGATGTCGCCCACGGCGTCTTCGGCGTCATCGCCATCGTCATGCGCGCCGCCCCCATCGGCGCCTTCGGTGCCATGGCCTTCACCGTCGGCAAGTTCGGCCCCTCGGCGCTGGGCAACCTGCTCGGGCTGATCGGCACCTTCTACCTGACCTCGGCGCTGTTCGTCTTCCTCGTACTGGGCACCATCGCCCGCATCGCCGGCTTCAACATCTTCAAGTTCCTCGCCTATATCAAAGAGGAGCTGCTGGTGGTGCTGGGCACCTCGTCATCGGAAAGCGCGCTGCCGCAGCTGATGGAAAAGCTCGAGCGTCTCGGCTGTTCCAAGCCGGTGGTGGGTCTGGTGGTGCCGACCGGCTATTCTTTCAATCTCGACGGCACCAACATCTACATGACCCTGGCCACCCTGTTCATCGCCCAGGCGATGGGCGTCGATCTGACCATGTCCGACCAGATGACCATTCTGATCGTCGCCATGCTGACCTCGAAGGGCGCCTCGGGGGTCACCGGCGCCGGCTTCATCACCCTGGCGGCGACTTTGGCGGTGGTCAATCCCGCCCTTGTCCCCGGCATGGCCATCGTGCTGGGCATCGACAAATTCATGAGCGAGTGCCGCGCCCTGACCAATCTTTGCGGCAACGGCGTCTCCTGCATCGTCGTGTCGTGGTGGGAACGGGAACTCGACCGCGACAAGCTGAACGCCGCCCTCGGCCGGCGCATCGACATGACCGACATCGAAACGGCCGTCACCACCGGCTGACAAGCGCCGTTGGCGGGGTTACCATCGGCAGATGGTAACCCCGCCCTCCCATCGCTGGACCCCGCTGGTCCTGGTTCTCGCATTCGGCACATTGATGGGAGCGGTGGTGCCGCTGGCCAAACTGGCCAACGGCACCGGCCTGGCGCCGCCGGCCTTCGCCTTCTGGCAGGCCCTGGGGGCGGGATCGCTGATTGCCCTGGTATCGTTCTTTCGCCGTCAACCGCTGAGAACCGACCGGCGGCATCTGCGCTTCTATCTGCTGGCCGGGCTGACCGGTGCCTCCTTGCCCAATCTGGCGATCTATGCCGCCGCCAACCATCTGGGGGCGGGCCTGACGTCGCTGGCCTATGCCTTTCCACCGCTGTTCACCATGCTGCTGGCCGGGCTGCTGGGCCTCGAGCGCCTGTCCGTCGGACGCCTGGCCGGGCTGTTTCTCGCCCTGGCGGGAACGGCGATCATCGCGCTGGACGGCAAAAGCCTGCCCAGCGCCTCGGAGCCGGTGTGGTTCCTGGTGGCGCTGGCCGCTCCGCTGCTGCTGGCCGTCGGCAACATCTATCGGACGCTGCGCTGGCCGCCGGGCAGTCCGCCGATCCCGCTGGCCGCCGGCATGCTGCTGGGCGGTGCGTTCGAATTGCTGGCGGTGATGCCCTGGCTGGAGCATCCTCTGCCGGTCAACGGCCTGGCCGCCTTCTGCGTCCTGGCGGCCATCGCCGCCACCGCCCTGGCCTATCTGATGTTCATGGAAATCCAACGCCTCGGCGGCCCGGTGACCTTGAGCCTGGTGGGCTTCGTCATTACCCCGACCGGCCTGGCGGCCGGCGTCCTGGTCCTCGACGAACGCTATGGTCCGACGGTCTGGGCGGCGACCGCGGTGATCTTCGTCGGTGTCGCCGTCAACCAGCTGGCAGCGATGCGGCAACCTCGTCCAGCGACTCGCGGACGCGGCTGAACAACTCGTCCAGTTCGGCCTTGTCGATGATCAGCGGCGGCGAAAAGGCCAGCGAATCGTTCATCATCGCCCGGCCGATGACGCCCCGTCGTTCCATCGCCTCGACCACCTTGGCGGCCACCGCCTGGGTCGGCGGAAAATTCGTCCGCGATGCCTTGTCGGCCACCAGTTCGAGGGCGCCGATCAGACCGACGCCGCGAACCTCGCCGACCAGCGGATGATTTGCGAAACCGGCCAGCAGCGCCTGCATATGGGGCGCCACCCGCGCCACCTGCCCGCCGATGTCGCAGTCGTCATAGATGGCCAGGGTTTCCAGGGCGACGGCGGCCGCCACCGGATGGGCGGAATAGGTGTAGCCATGGCCGAAGGTGCCGATCTTCGCCGAATTGTCGGCCACCACCTGATAGATACGATCATTCAGCAGCAGCGCCGAAATCGGCAGATAGCCCGAGGACAGGGCCTTGGCGCAGACGATCATGTCCGGGGCATAGTCCAGGGTCAGGCAGCCCCAGGGATTGCCGGTGCGGTGAAAGCCGCAGATGACCTCGTCGGCCAGCATCAGCAGATCGTATTTCCGGCAAACCGCGGACATCGCCGGGAAATAACCGGCCGGCGGAACGATCACGCCGCCCGCCCCCATCACCGGTTCGGCGAAGAACGCCGCCACCGTATCCGGCCCCTCGTCCTGGATCAGCTTTTCCAGATTGGCCGCCAGCCGGGCGACGAAGGCGGCATCGTCCTCGCCCGGCAGAGCCTCGTGATAGGCATGCGGACAATCGGTATGCAGGAAACGGGCGATCGGCAGATCGAAATCCCGGCTGTTGACGGCCAGCGCGGTCAGGCTGGCGGCGGCGACGGTGACGCCGTGATAGGCCCGGCGGCGGGCGATGATCTTCTTTTTGTCGGGGCGGCCCAGGGCATTGTTGAAATACCATACCAGTTTGATGGCGGTGTCGATGGACTCGGAGCCGGAATTGGCGAACAGCACCTTGCTCATCGGCACCGGCGCCAGATCGATCAGCCGCGCCGACAGCTCGATCCCGGCGTCATGGGATTTGTGACCGAACATATGGTAAAACGGCAGCTGCGACATCTGGCGGCGCGCCGCCTCGGCCAGGCGCGGCTGCGAAAACCCCAGCGCGGCGCACCACAGGCCGGCCATGGCATCGATATAGCCGCGGCCCTGATGGTCAAAGACGCGAACGCCCTCCCCCCGGGTGATGATCAGCGGCCCCTTTTTCTCATGCAGGCGCAGATTGGTGTAGGGATGCAGGCAGGCGGCGAGATCCTTGTCGGGCAGTGTGTTGGAAATCATCTGGGGTTCCCTTGACTCAAGCCAAAAAAAACCGCTCGGTGAAGGAGCGGTCGGGGGACGGAAGCGGAGAAATCGGGAAGGGAGACGCTAGGGCACCGCGAACCGCTGGGTGGGATGGGGGGAAGTGCGGCCCGCGATGCCTTCGCGTTAATTAAAAACCTATCAAGATTTTTCACCGGGCAGTAACGCGGCCTCGGCAAGGCTGACCTCCCAAGGAGGCATGGCTCAGGCATCGGCAACCCCGGACGCGCCGTATTGCACCACCCGGACCTTCTCCAGGGTCACCAGGCCGCTGCCCACCATGGCGCCGAGCTGCGGCAGAAAGCCCTGGATCTTCTCTTCGCTGTCGACGATTTCGATGACCAGCGGCAGATCATCCGACAGGCGCAGGATTTTCGCCGTATGCAGCCGGCTGGAATGGCCGAAACCGAGCGGTCCGCGCAGCACCGTGGCGCCGGCCAGGTGGCACTCGCGGGCCTTGATGACGATGGCCTCATAGGCCGGGCGCCCTTGCCAGCGATCGCCCTCGCCGAGGAAGATGCGGAGCAGCGTCGCCTCTTGCGGAATCATGACAGCTCCATTGTGTTGATGGCCACGGCCAAGGCATGGCCGGCCCACACCGCCAGCAGGCACAACACCACCGAAGCCACGATGTTGAAGCCGGCGGCCAGCCACTCGCCGGCCATGGCCAGGGTCAGCGTCTGCAGGCCGAAGGAGGAAAAGGTGGTGTAGCCGCCGCAGATGCCGATCATGAAGAACTGGCGCCAGACGCCCGGCACGAACCAGCGCCCTTCCGGCGCCGTCAGGGTGGCAAAAAAGCCGATCACCAGACAGCCGCTGATATTGACCAGCACGGTCCCCCAGGGAAAGCGCTCGCCGAACCGCGACGCCACCACGCCGGACAGCCAAAACCGTCCGACGCCGCCGATGGCGCTGCCCAAAGCGATCATCACATACTGGTACACGGCTGTTGGTCCATTTCCTTGGTCCAATAATAATGGCCGGACTTAGGTCATCCGGTCCAGCACCTCCTGCATAGGGGGCGGCACCCCGGCCACGGCGGCAACCGGCGGCCGGTCGGCCCAATAGGGGATGCTGACGGCGCGGGCCAGCAATTGCAAGGGCCCGGCGGCCCCCGAGCCATAGACCGGATCGCCGAGAATCGGACAGCCCAGCCCGGCGGCGCAATGCACCCGCACCTGATGGGTACGCCCGCTCAGCGGCGACAGTTCCAGCCAGGCGATCCCGTCGCCAAGGCCGCGCAGACGCCACTCGGTCGCCGCCGCCTTGCCGCCGGCGCCGCCGACCATCCGCCAGCCCTGGCGGTTGCTGACCTTCTGCAAGGGCAGGTCGATCCGCCCTGCCAGACCCGGCGGACGCCCGGCGACCACAGCCCAATAGGTCTTGGTGACCCGACCGGCGGCGAACAAACGCCCCATCCGCGCCAGCGCCTTGTCGTGGCGGGCCAGCACCAGACAGCCGGCGGTATCGCGGTCGATGCGATGGGCCAGGCGCGGCGGCCGTGCCAGCCCGAAACAGAGGGCCTCCAGCAGGCCTTCCAGATGCTGGTCGGTGCGCGGACCGCCATGCACCGCCAGACCCGCCGGCTTGTCGAGGATGATCAGGTTGCTGTCGCGATAAAGGACGCGGGCCTGCAATTCGGCGGCGGTGGGGACGGTCGTCATTGACCCTCGGCCCAGCCGCAGGCGGCCAGCGCCGCCAGCATATGCGGCGGCGGCGGCGCCGTCACCGCCACCGGCGCCGTCTTGATATTGACCGGCAGCGTAATGGCGCGGGCGTGCAGATTGAGGCGGTCGGCCGCCAGGGTGGCGGTGCCGCGGCCATAGATATGGTCTCCCGCCACCGGCAGGCCGATGGAGGCCAGGTGAACGCGAATCTGATGGGTGCGCCCGGTGCGCGGCCGGCATTCCAGCCAGGACAGCCGCCCGCCCCGCCCCAGCAGCCGCCAGTCGGTGACCGCCGACTGCCCCTTGGCGTCCACCATCATCCGCCAGCTGCCATGGCCGCCCTGTTTGGCCAGCGGCGCCTCGATGCATCCCGCCTCGCCGTCGGGGGCGCCCACCACCAGGGTCCAATAGACCTTTTCCACCTGGCCGGCGGCGAACATCTGGCCGAGCCGCTTCAGGGCCTGGCGATGGCGGCCGAGCACCAGACAGCCCGAGGTATCGCGGTCCAGACGATGGGCCAGCTGCGGCGGATTGGGCAGGCCGAAAGACAGGGCTGCGAGAAAATGCCCGAGATGGGAATCTTCACGACCGCTGGCGTGCACGGCAAGCCCGGCGGGCTTGTTGATCACCAGCATCATGGCGTCGCGATAGAGAATTCGGTTGATCAGGTCTTCAGGCGTCACGCCTGTTCAATAGGGCCGCCGCCGGTTTTTCGCAAGCCGCCATGCTATTGGGTTGATCAGGTTCGGCATTCTGCCGATAGTAAATCAAACGGGGATGGGGGAGTGACGATGGGGCCTCGGCGAATTGCGGCAATTATCGGCCTGACGGCGTGGACCGTGGCGGTGGCCCCGTCCGGCGCCGGCGCCACCGACATGGGGCGACTGACCATCACCGAGGAAAACGACGCCTTCGCCTCCAAGGATGACCGCCATTACACCCAGGGCCTGCGCCTCGCCTATCTGTCGCCGGACCTCGCCAGGACCAGCGGATGGAACCGCCCCTTCGATTTTCTGAGCCGCGTCCTGCCGCTGTTTCCCGGCCGCGGCGAGGACAGCACGCGCAAGATCGAGACCATCATCGGCCAAAGCATGTTCACGCCGACCAATCTCCATCTCGCCAATCCCGACCCCAAGGACCGTCCCTATGCCGGCTGGCTTTACGGCGGCGCCAGCCTGATGCAGAACAACAATGCCCATCAGCTGGAAAACGTCGAACTTCTGCTGGGCGTCGTCGGCCCCGGGGCGATGGCCAGCGAGGCCCAGGACTCCTTCCATTCGTTCCTGCAACTGCGGACGCCGCCGGCCGGCTGGTCGCACCAGCTGCGCAACGAACCCGGCCTGGCGCTAAGCTATGACGGCAAGTTGAGATACGAATATCGTCTGATAAGCAATGTCGCCGTCGACGCCATCCCCGAAGCCGGGGCGACCATCGGCAATGTCTTCACCTATGGACAACTCGGCGGCACCTTGCGCTTCGGGCAGAACCTGGCGGCCGATTTCGGCGCCGTGCATATCCGCCCCAGCCTGTCGGGAAGCGGCTGGTTCGACGCCGAGCGGATGACCTCGCCGCTGGGCTGGTATCTGTTCGTCGGCGCCCAGGGCCGGGCGGTGGGGAGGAACATTTTCCTCGACGGCAATACCTGGCATGATGGCCCCAGCGTCGCCAAGAAAACCCTGGTGGGCGACCTTGCCTTCGGCGCGGCGGTGTTCTGGACCGATATCATGCGGGTCGACTTCACCGTGACCAACCGCAGCAAGGAATTCAGCGGCCAGAAAAGTACCGACCGCTTCGGGATGATCAATCTGGCGGTGCTGTTCTGGTAGACCGGCCAACAGGTGGCGAAACGGACCGCTGGCACTTTGTTTTTGCCGCTTTACAGTTTTGGTAAAATTAATTTACCATAGGCGGCATAAATAAATGGGCGGCAGGGAGGAGTGATCGCCATCATGGAGACTTGGACCCAGGTCTATGACCCGCTGGGCAATCTTTGGCTTTCGTCACTGGTTGCCGCGTTACCCATCATCTTCTTCTTTGTCGCCCTGGCGCTCTTGCGCATGAAGGGCCATATGGCGGCGACCATTACCGTCGCCATCGCCGTGGTGATCGCCGTGGCGTTCTACGGCATGCCGACCAAGATGGCCGTGGCCGCCGTCGGCTACGGATTCATCTTCGGCCTGTGGCCCATTGCCTGGATCATCGTCGCCGCCGTGTTCCTGTACAAAATCACGGTCAAAACCGGCCAATTCGAAATCATCCGCGCTTCGGTGATATCGATTACCGAGGATCAGCGCCTGCAGATGCTGATGGTCGGCTTCTCCTTCGGGGCCTTCCTCGAAGGTGCCGCCGGCTTCGGCGCCCCGGTCGCCATCACCGCCGCCCTGCTGGTCGGCCTCGGCTTCAATCCGCTCTACGCTGCCGGACTGTGCCTGATCGCCAACACCGCCCCGGTGGCCTTCGGCGCCATGGGCATTCCGGTGCTGGTGGCGGGCCAGGTCAGCGGCATCGACCCCTTCAAGGTCGGCGCCATGGCCGGTCGTCAACTGCCCTTCCTGTCGGTCTTCGTGCCGTTCTGGATCGTCTTCATCATGGACGGCATGAAAGGCATCCGCGAGACCTGGCCGGCGGTGCTGGTGGCCGGCGCCAGTTTCGCCATCGGCCAGTTCTTCACCTCCAACTATATCGGCTATGAATTGCCGGATATCACCTCGGCGCTGATCAGCCTGGTGGCCCTGACGGTGTTCCTCAAGTTCTGGAAACCGAAGGCGATCTTCCGTTTCCGTGCCGAAGAGGGCGAGGTCGAAAAATCGGCGCACCGCTACTCGGCCGGTCAGATCATCAAGGCCTGGTCGCCCTTCCTGATCCTCACCGTCATGGTGGCGATCTGGAGCACGAAGGACTTCAAGGCCCTGTTCGGCAAGGACGGCGCCCTGGTGTCGACGATCATCACCTTCCCCTTCCCCGGCCTCGACAAACTGGTGATCAAGGCCGCCCCGATCGTCGCCAAGGCAACCCCCTATGCGGCGTCCTATTCCCTCAATCTGCTGTCGGCCACCGGCACGGCGATCCTCATCGCCGCCCTGATCTCCATCATCATCCTGGCCATGAAGCCCGGCGACGCGGTGACGGCGTTCAAGGAGACGATGGTCGAACTGGCGAAGCCGATCTACACCATCGGCACGGTGCTGGCCTTCGCCTTCATCGCCAACTATTCCGGACTGTCGTCGACCCTGGCCCTGCTGTTGGCGGGAACCGGCGCCGCCTATCCGTTCTTCTCACCGATCCTGGGGTGGTTGGGCGTGTTCCTGACCGGTTCGGACACCTCGAGCAACGCGTTGTTCTGCAGCCTGCAGGCCAACACCGCCCATCAGATCGGCGCCTCCGACACCCTGATGGTGGCGGCCAACACCACCGGCGGCGTCACCGGCAAGATGATCTCGCCGCAATCCATCGCCGTCGCCTGCGCCGCCGTCGGACTGGTTGGCAGCGAATCCAATCTGTTCCGCTT
>DUZF01000022.1 GCA_013349665.1 Rhodospirillaceae bacterium
GCCGTCCTCGACGGCGGTCTTGCCGACCCAGGTCCCCAGCGTCGACTGATGGTCGATGCCGCGGAAGGTCACCGGCCCGGCCGGCGAGGCGACGGTCAGGTTGTCGAAGGCGGCCAGCAGGGCGTCCTGCCCGGTACCGCCGGCGCGGATCACGGCGGCGGCGATCGCCTTGACCGCCACATAGCCGAGCAGCGCCGCCATTCGCGGATCCTCGTTGAACCGGGCCAGATAGGCGTCGACGAAGCGGCGATGCTCGGGAGCGTCGAGGGCGTACCATGGATAGCCGGTGACAATCCATCCCTTGGGCGCGTCGGCGCCGAGCATGTCCAGGCATTCCGGGTCGCCGGTCTGCGCGCTGACCACCGGCGTCTCCGGGAACAGCCCCTGGCGCAGGCCTTCGCCGGCCAGACGCGCCAGATCGCCGCCGAAGGTGGCGTTGAAGATGGCCTGCGGTTTGCTTTGCGCCAGGGCGGCGACACTGGCTGACGCGTCCAGCGCACCCAGCGGCGGCCATTCCTCGGCGACGAAGACGACATCGGCGCGCCTGGCTTTCAGCAGCAGCCTGAAGGTCGTCACCAGGGCCCGGCCCTGGTCATAGTCGGGGGCGACCGTCGCCCAGCGCCGGGCCGGCAGTTTCGCCGCCTGCTCGGCGAGGATGGCGGCCTGGGTGTAGGTGCCGGCGGTCAGGCGGAAGGTGAAGCGGTTGCCCCGCGACCAGACCAGGTCGTCGCTCAGCGGTTGGGCGGCGAGGAAGGGGACCTTGCGGCGCCGGGCGAAGTCGGCGACGGCGAGGCCGGTCTGCGACAGCATGGTTCCCGACAGGATGACGGCACCGGTCCGGTTGACCAGATCCTCGGCCGCCGCCGCCGCCTGGTCGGGCAAGCCGCCGTCATCGCGGGAGATGACCTCCAGCAGGCGTCCGCCCAGTACGCCGCCGGCCCCGTTGATCTCTTCGACCGCCAGTTGCCAGCCGTTGCGATAGGGTTCGGTGAAGGCGGGAATGGTGAAATAGCTGTTGATGTCGCCGATCCTGATCGGTTCGGCGGCAAAAGCGGGAACGGCGGCCAGCCACAGCAACGTCAGCAGGCCGCCGATCCGCATCGCGTCAGCTCCGCAGGCCGAGATGCCGCAGGCCGCGGTCCAGCCACAGGCGGGTCAGCTTCTCATGGACGATGTTCTGCCCCAGGCGTTCGTGCAAGCCGCGGAAGTCGACATGGTCGAGCGGCTGATCCTGGTTGGCGCAGGTGAACACCACCACCTCCTCGCCGGTGACCGGGTTGCGGTGTTTCTGCAGGCACTGGGCGCAGACCTCCTTCATCATGCATTGCATCGGCGAATTGATCGAGCCGATGGCCTCATGGGTGTCGAGATAGGGCGCCAGGACGCCGTGGCGGGCCTGGGCCACCGCTTCCATCATGCGATGCGAGCCGATGGCGATGATGCGGCCGACCTCGTTCAGCGGAATATCGACGGCGCCCAGTTTGCCTTCGGCATAGGCGGTCATCGCCTCGACGATATTGCCGACGAAGGCGCGGTCCTGCGGCCGGCCGGGAGTCAGAGGCTGGCCGCGATCGACGCACCACACCACCCTGTCGGCGGCGGCCTCGATCTCTTCGAGCTTGAAACGGTCGTCGGGGCCGCGGTAGCCGGCGAAATACAGCACCCGCGATCCGGCCCGGCGCAGCGCCTGGCCGATGGAAAACAGCACGGCATTGCCCAGGCCGCCGCCGGCCAGCAGCACGGTCTGCCCGGGTGGCGTCTCGGTCGGCATGCCGGTGGGGCCCATCAGCACCACCGGCTCGCCAGGTTGCAGGGTGACGCAGAGATCGGACGAGCCGCCCATTTCGAGAACGATCACCGACACCAGCCCGGCCTCGCGATCGACCCAGGCGCCGGTCAGCGCCAGCCCCTCCATCGCCAGGGTGGTGCCGTCACCCCGGCGGGCCAGGGTTTCGAAATTCTGCAGGCGATAGAACTGGCCGGGCAGGAAGGCCCGTGCCGCCGCCGGCGCCTTGAGCACCACTTCGACAATGGTCGGCGCCAGGCGCTCCACCTTGTGCACCACCGGCCGCAGCAGGGCGTTGATCTCGGCGAACAGGGCGTCACCGTCGCCGGTGGCGGGCGGGCGTCGCGCCAGGACGCGGCTGACCACCGGATAGCCCTGCTTGGCGCTGGCCATGGCCGAGACCACGTTACCGGCATAGGACGGGTGCAGGTCGCCGAAGAACGATACCGCCGGCCCGTCGCCCGCCGGCGCATGGCCGTCGACTGCCATCAGCACCTGCACCTGGCCGGGCTTGGTCAGTTTTTCCGGCTCGACCGGCCGGCCGTCCTCGTCCACCGCCTGGAAATATTTGCCGGCCAGATGGACACGGCCGTCTTCGCGGGCGAAGACGGTGTTGGGAACGGTGCCGGCGGCGACGATGATGGATTTGGCCGGCAGGACCTGCTGGCCGCCCTCCGCCGTTTTCACCCTAAGACCGGCGGCATGGCCGAAGCGGTCCAGTTCCACCGCCAGCGGCGTCAGCTGTTCGGCGAAACGGATGCCCTCCTCGAGGGCCTTGATCACCTCTTCGTGATTACGGTAGGCCGGGCTCTCCACCATCTTGCGCCGATAGGCCAGGGTGGCGCCGCCCCAGGATTGCAGCATTTCGAGGATGCGGGGCTGGCGGCTTTCCCGCTCGGCCGCCTGGCGTTCGGCGCGGATGGCGCGGGCATGGCCGAGGAACTCCTCGGCGATGGTGATTTCCTCTTCGCCATAGGTGGCCCTGAGCTTGTCCTCGCCGCGCTCGGCGGCCAGGGTCTCCCAGCGTTGCAGGAATTTTTCCACCTGCACCGGGTAATAGGCCAGGGCCTCGGTGCAGGAATCGACGGCGGTCAGGCCGCCGCCCACCACCACCACCGGCAGGCGCACCTGCAGGCTTGCCAGGCTGTCGGCGCGCGCCGCCCCGGTCAGCTGCAGGGCCATGAGGAAATCGGAGGCCTGGCGGACGCCGCGAGCCAGGTTGTTGGGGATGTCGATGACGGTGGGGCGGCCGGCCCCCATGCACAGGGCGACATGATCGAAGCCCAGGGTCGCCACCTGATCCAGCGACAAGGTGCCGCCCAGGCGGACGCCGCCCACCATCAGGAACTCCGACCGCCGTTCCAGCAGCAGGCGGATGACCTTGAGGAAGTTCTTGTTCCAGCGCACGGTGATGCCGTATTCGGCGACGCCGCCGAAGCCGGCCATGATCCGCTGGTCCAGACCCTCGTACAACTCGCCGATGTCGCGGATCGGGCGGAAGGCGACCCTGTCGCCCAGCACGGTGACGCCGGACAGGATTTCCGCCAGCGGTTCGATCTTCAGGCCGTCCACCGCCACCACCCGATGGCCGTCGTTCATCAGGTGATGGGCCAGGGTGTAGCCGGCGGGGCCGAGGCCGACCACCAGTACCGTCCGCCCGCTGGGCGCCAGCGGCAGCGGCCGCTGAAGGTTGAGGGGATTCCACCGGGTCAGCAGACTGTAGATCTCGAAGCCCCAGGGCAGTTCGAGGATGTCCTTGAGAATGCGGCTTTCGGCTTCCGGAATATTGACCGGGTCGCGCTGGCCGCTGGCATAGATGCAGGCGGTCATGCAGTCGTTGCAGATACGGTGTCCGGTGCCGGCCACCATCGGGTTGTCGATCACCGCCACCGCCAGGGCCCCGGCGGCCAGGCCATTGGCCTTGACCTCATGCATTTCCGAGATGCGCTCCTCGAGCGGGCAGCCGGCCTGCACGACTCCCAGCGCATTCCTGGCGAAACCTGCGCCGGCCTTGTCCTTCGCCCCCTTGGAGCAGGCATCCTTGCCCTGATGGTGGCAGAAGATGCAGTAATGCACCTCGTCCAGCGCGCCCTTGAGGTCGGTGCCGGGATCGGTCAGCGCGAAGCCTTCGCGGCGGCGCAACTTTTCAGGCGGGTAGAAGAACTGTCCGACGCCGTCCACCACGCCCGAGCTTTCGCCCACCAGATGCAGCGGATCATGTTTGGCCGGCGCCTTGAACAGCCGGCCGGCGGCATGGCGGCGCTTGCCGGCGCTGGACAGCAGCGCCCAGGCGGCGTAGCGGGCGGCGAGATCCAGCGACGGCCGATGCGTCTCCTCGTCCTCCAGCCAGATCATGATCTGGCGGGCGAAGTCCAGCTCGTCCCAGGGTTTGCCGCCGAACAGCAGGGTCAGTTCGGCTTCCAGCGCATCGCCGTCCACCGTCTCCGCCACCTCCGCCTTCAACGCCTTCATCGCCCGGCGCTGGACGAACAGGCGCTTGCAGGCGAACAGCGGGGCAAGGGCGTTCTGCCGGGCGGCCAGGGCCTGCATGTCGGCGGTGATGCCGAACAGGCGGCCGATGAAATCATCGAGATGCGGAGCCAGTGACACCACCAGGTCGGCCTGCTCGCGCGCTGTCGGCGGAACCTCGGCGCGCGCCGCCAGCAGGCGGTCCTTCAGGGCAGGGTCGGCCTCGGACAGCTGGGCAAGGAACAGACCATCCAGCCGGACCAGCCCGTCCCGATGGTAAAGGTCTTTGAAATCAAAGGAAAACCCGAGCGCCGGCTCGGTTATTGCCACACCCATTCCGCCTCTCCAAAATTCCACAGCCCGGATCACGTTGTTTTGATGAACAACTCCTCGGTGGGACTGTATAAACGATGGCGCGGCCCTTTTTCCAGTCCGGATCGACTCACAATCCCCTGCCGGCGAGCCAGGCGAGGATGGAGTTGGCGGCCGGTTGCCACCATACGGGATCGATCATCAGACCATGGGGAGCCCCCTTGAGGACTTCCAGGTCGCCGCCGAAAAAGGTCGCGGTCTCGCGGAACGCCGAGGTGGGCAGGAAGATATCGGCGTCGCCGCCGAGCACCAGCACCGGAACCTTCTCGGCCGGCGGGTTGGGTTGCGCCGGCGCCATCAGTTCGGCGGCGATGCGGTGGGATTCCGCCTGCAGCCTGGGCAGCAGCTGGCGCACCGCCTGGACCGGGGTGCCGTCGCTGAAGAAGGCGCGGCGCACCACCTCGGGGGACACCGCTTCCGGTCCCAGGCTTTGCAGCAGACCCAACTGCCAGAGGACGTCGGGCGAGAACATGGTCATATGCATCACCGAGGAGGCCAGCCCGCTGGGCGGTACCGCGCTCAGCAGCACCGCCGCCGCCGCCTTGTGCCCGGCCAGAAAATGCTGGACCACCAGCCCGCCCATGGAATGGCCGATGATGATGGGCGGCGTGCCGAGGCCGGCGGCGGCCTTGGCGACATCGTCGACATAGTCGGCCAGCGACGCCCAGGCCAGAAGTCCTTCGCTGGCGCCATGGCCGCGCAGAGACATGGCGTAGCAGGAATAGCCGTGATCGGCAAAATAGGGCATGAATTTCTCGTCCCAGATCCAGGCGGCGCAGTAGGATCCGTGGACGAAAAGGATGGGGGGGTGCTGGTGCTGGTCCTTGGATTCCTTTTTCGCCGGACGGCGGACCACTTCCAGATACATAAGGCTCACTCCCCAAGGGCTCAGTCATGCGATTGACGTCACTATAAACGCTCGCGGGGGGCTTGTCTCGCGGGCCGCGCCATGGCCGGTATGGATGCTTGGCAGCCGAGGCATTATGTGTATGATGTCGCGCCAACCCCGCAACTGGGAGGCGGCATGCAGATCAAGGAAGCCCTCACCTTCGACGACGTTCTGCTGGTGCCGGCTGAATCGACGGTGCTGCCCGCCGACGCCGATACCCGGACGCAGCTGACCCGCACCATCGAACTCGGCATTCCGCTGATCTCGGCGGCGATGGACACGGTGACGGAAAACCGTCTGGCCATCGCGCTGGCCCAGGTCGGCGGGATCGGCATCATCCACAAGAATCTCGACATTGCCCTCCAGGCGGAGGAAGTGCGCCGGGTCAAGCGCTACGAATCGGGCATGGTGGTCAATCCGCTGACGATTCATCCCGACCAGACCCTGGCCGACGCTCTCAAGCTGATGTCCGACAACAAGATCTCCGGCATCCCGGTGGTCGAGCGGGTGACCGGGCGGCTGGCCGGCATCCTCACCAACCGCGATGTCCGGTTCGCCACCAATCCGGCGCAAAGCGTCGCCGAACTGATGACCAAGGACCGGCTGGTGACGGTGCGCGAAGGCGTGCCGCCCGAGGAGGCCAAGCGGCTGCTCCATCAGCATCGCATCGAGAAGCTGCTGGTGGTCGACCACGACTTCCGCTGTATCGGCCTGATCACCGTCAAGGACATGGAAAAAGCCCAGGCCTATCCCATGGCCTGCAAGGACGAACGGGGCCGCCTCAGGGTCGGGGCCGCCACCGGCGTCGGCGCCGACGGGCTGGACCGCGCCCTGGCGCTGATCGAGGCGGGTGTCGACGTGGTCGTCGTCGATACCGCGCATGGCCATTCGCGGGGCGTCCTCGAGGCGGTGACGGCGATCAAGAAGGCCAGCAATTACGCCCAGGTGATCGCCGGCAATATCGCCACTCCGGAGGCCGCCCGCGACCTGATCGCCGCCGGCGCCGACGCGCTGAAGGTCGGCATCGGTCCCGGCACCATCTGCACCACCCGCATCGTCGCCGGGGTCGGCGTGCCGCAGCTGTCGGCGATCCTCGAGGTGTCCAAGGTGGCCTCGGCGGCCGGCATTCCGCTGATCGCCGACGGCGGCATCAAGTTTTCCGGCGACATCGTCAAGGCCATCGCCGCCGGCGCCTCGGCGGTGATGATCGGTTCGCTGTTCGCCGGCACCGAGGAAAGCCCGGGCGAGGTGTTCCTCTACCAGGGACGATCCTACAAATCCTATCGCGGCATGGGCTCCATCGGCGCCATGGCGCGCGGCTCGGCCGACCGCTATTTCCAGCAGGAGGTGAACAACACCTTGAAGCTGGTGCCGGAAGGGATCGAAGGGCAGGTCGCCTACAAGGGCTCGGTGGAGACGGTGATCCATCAGCTGGTCGGCGGATTGCGGGCCGGCATGGGCTATACCGGCAATCGCACCATCGGCGAGTTGCAGACCCGTTGCACCTTCCGCCGCATCACCAATGCCGGGCTGCGGGAAAGCCATGTGCACGACGTCTCGATCACCCGCGAGGCGCCCAATTACCGCAACGACGGTTAAGTGCCCTCCGGCGACAGGGCCGTCACTGGGGCCGGCGGGGGTTCAGTCACCGGCGCCATGGACCTCGTGCATCAGGATCAGCACCACCGCCATGGCGGCCCGCGGGTCGAGGCGGCCGTTATTGGCCGTTAAATCAAGGTCGACTTTCTTGCGCATCAGGGTAAAGCGCTGATCGACCTTGGCGACCACGGTTCCGCCGATGGTAATCGTCCAGTGATGCGGCAGCCATTTGATCCACCGCCGCAACAGGGCGAAGCCCACCTCGTCGAGACTGCCGATCACTGTATCTCCGGCCCCCAGCAATTCGAGGCGATCGCGGAAAATAGAGCGGATGAGTCGGCGCTGAACCGTCAGAGCCAAGTCGCCGGTGCCTCCATCAAACAGGTCGTAGCACATATTGAACTGCACCAGTTTGCGCTGCTTGGCCTTCAATAAGGGCAAGGTTTCCGCCTCATCGGCAAAGATGTTGAATTCTTCGCGCAGCTTGAGGAGCGGATGCTTGACGTAGGCAACCAGTTCCCGCCCGGGGCCGAAAACACGGAATACCCGGCCGATAGAAATAATGCCTTGTTCAATTCTGTAGACGGTGTCGGGCAAGCTGTGGGTCGCGGTTGCCGTCATGGTCAAGTCCCCCCTGCGTTTCCGATATCGATCGTCTCGAATTGGTTTTCTGATCCGGGCGGTCCGTCCATGCAAGTTATGCCCGCGACTTGACTGGCTGACCATAAGCTTGACACACTTTAACCGACTATCGGACTGCCCAGAAACAGGGAAAAATGGTGCGCAAATGGCTGGCGCTGACGGTGCCGTTTCAAGTTTTTCATTCAGCGACCAGCTCATCACGTCAATCCATTTGGGGATTGTCTTCCAGAATAGGGAAGGGCAGATAACTTGGGCCAATCCGGCCTCCGAGAGGATCCTTGGTCTGTCTTTCGATCAGATGCGGGGTGTCACCTCGCTTGATCCACGGTGGCGGGCCATTCATGCGGACGGTACTCCGTTCCCCGGGGAGGACCATCCCGCCATGGTTGCTCTCAGGACGGGAGATTCCATCCACAATGTCCTGATGGGCGTATTCAACCCCCGTCAAAGCAGACAGACCTGGATCAACGTTAATGCCTACGCCGTCAAGGATAAGGCTGACGGCTCAGTTCAGGGTGTCTATGCCACATTCGAGGACATCACCGAGGGTAAACGCCATGAGCAGGAGCTCAAGGATAGCGCCGACAGATTGCAACTGGCTCTTGATGCCTCGAAACTGGGAACCTGGGACAGCGACCGCGCGACAGGACGGTTGGTGTTGGATCGGCGCTGGTGCGAAATCATCGGTTACGCGCCGGAAGAGATCCCTCCGACCAATGGCGCCTGGCTGGACCTCGTTCACCCGGAAGACAAAGCGGGGGCGCTGGAGGCGTTGACCGCCCATGAACGGGGTGATCTGCCGTTTTATAAATGCGAATACCGGCTACGTCACAAGACCGGCCACTGGGTCTGGGTCGCCAGTCGAGGGCAGGCCATTGCCCGGGACAAGGAGGGCAAGGTCTTGCGGATCATGGGAACCACCAAGGACATCAGCAGTGAGAGGCGTTTGGCCGATGATGGGGCGGAGTTCCTGCGGCGCGTTGAAACCTTGGTGAAGGACCTGGTGGCAAGGCGGAGTGAGCCCACCGTTGCCGACGGGGCCCAAAATCGGCCTGTCCCGGAGATGCTCACCCGGAGGCAACGCCAGATCCTGATCATGATCGCGCGGGGGATGACATCGGCTGACATCGGCAAAGAGCTGAAGGTTGCCACGGCAACAGTCATCTCGCACCGCCGGCGTCTGATGAATGTGCTGCAATTGCACAGTGCAGCGGACGTTACGCGCTTCGCCATCAAGCACAAGTTGGTTGAAGAATAGGCTCCGGCGAGTCCCCGCCCGCCGCACGAGATCCGTTTGCGAATGGTTTCAACTTTTCTCCCCCCTTTATGGGATGTAATTGCCATATAGGGAGGATTGCGTCTTTTTCTTCATTAAAATAGGCTCAGGAGCCTGTAAATGAGCGGCCATAATCATGGCCTTCCAGAGCTGTTCGCTCAAAAGGAAGGCCTGCAGATGATGACGGTAAGGAGATGTAAGTTAAAAAATAGAGGCCTGAGGTGTACGGCGAGGAAGATTTTTTCAAGTCAGCTGATAACACTCATGATGTCTGTGCGCGGGAACTGATCCATGTTCCGGGCACTATACAACCGCATGGTCTCTTGATTGGCCTAGATGCTTTCTCAATGCGGTTGCTGACCAAAAGCATCAATGTCGACACTGTTTTCCCAGGGACGCTTATCGGTGAGAGGCCCGCCTGGCTGCCAACCGCCGTTTTCGACGCCTGTCGCGGCGTTGTCGAAAGCGGGGAGGAGCAGACCCTGCAGGCCGAGATCGCCGGGGCCGGACTGACCGAGGTTCACTGTTTCACCGCCGGCGGTATGCTGTTCTGCGAAATTGAGCTGAACCCCGGCACGTCACCGGATCCCGGGGTGAGTGACGCTTTGTTGATGGTCGCCGAGGCCTTCAAAAAGATCGACGACGCCAAGAGCGTCGCCGAATTGGCGGCCGTGATCACCTCGGCGGTGCGTGAGGTTTCCGGTTTCGAACGGGTGTTGGTCTATCGCTTCGATGCCGACGGCTGTGGCGATGTCCTGGGCGAGAGCCTGGCGGCGGAATGGCCTCAATCCTTCCTTGGTTTGCGCTTTCCCGCCTCGGACATTCCTCTCCAGGCGCGTGACATGTTTCGACAGACCAGCGAGCGATGGACGCCGACCCGGGACTACGACCCAATCCCGCTGGTGCCGGGCGCGGATCCTCAGGGGCAACCGTTTGATCTCAGTCTCAGCCGCTATCGCAGTGTCTCGCCGCTGCATCGGATGTATCAGAAAAACATTGACGCCGATGGCTCGATGTCGATTTCGGTGATGCAGGATGGGGCGTTGTGGGGGCTGGTCATCGGCCATCATCGTCACCCCTACAGGGTGGGCGCGGCGACCCGCCATCGCGTGGCCGCCCTCGTGCGCGCCTTCGGCATGAAATTGACCGCCCTTTTTGAGACACATCGCAGGGGTGAGGTTGCCCGTGCCATCGATGGCTGCTCGGCAATGGTGGGCAAGCTTGCGGCCGCGGACGATTTCATCGCCGCTCTTTCCCATGGGCAGCCGAGCATTACCGATCTGTTCCCGGCTTGCACCGGCGGGGCGGTTGTCTGGGTTGAGGACGGTGAATTGAGGTCCCGGACCTTGGGGGATGTGCCCCCGGTCGAAGAGCTTGTCGCCTTGACCTCATGGATAAGGTCGCAGTCCGAAGCTCCTGTGTTTTCCACCGCTTGCCTGTCCGCCGGGTTTCCGCGGTTCGTCCCCTATCGTGAAATTGCCAGCGGCCTTCTGGCCCTCACTTTCCAGGACGACCGGCGCCCGGTCCTGCTGCTGTTCCGTCCGGAGATCGTGCAGTCCGTCTCATGGGCCGGCAAGCCCGGGAAGCTGGTCGGCGACGATGGCGCTGTTAATCTGCCGCGACAGTCGTTCGATCAGTGGGTTGAAATCAAACGTGGCCAGTCGCTGTCATGGCAGCCATGGGAACTGGATGTGGCCAAGACCGTATGCGCCACGGTCAATGATGTCATCGTTCGCCAGAGCCGGCGCTTTGACGATCTGGACGCCGAGAAAAGGCGTTTTGAGTCATTCGCTCAAACCGAATTGGCGATTGCCGCCGTCGCCTTCGAATCGCAGGAGCCCATGGTGGTCACCGATCCGCAGGAGGTGATCCTTCGCGTCAACCGCGCCTTTCTCGAAACCACCGGCTATACCGCCGCCGAGGTCGTCGGTCAGACGCCCCGCCTGTTCAAGTCCGACCGCCATGGCGCCGACTTTTACCGGGCCATGTGGCAAAGCCTAAGCAGCACCGGCACATGGAGCGGGGAGGTCTGGGATCGCCGCAAGAATGGCGAGATCTATCCGAAATGGCTGACGATCACGGCGGTGAAGAACGACGTCGGCGCGGTTACGCATTACGTCGCCACCCATACGGACACCTCTGATCGCAAGAAGGCGGAAGCAAAGATCCAAGACCTGGCCTTCTTCGACCAACTGACGGGCCTGCCGAACCGGACACTTCTGCTGGACCGGATGAAGCAGGCGATTACGGCCAGCTGCCGCAACGGCAGCTATTGCGGAGCCTTGTTCGTCGATCTCGATAATTTTCGCACAATTAACGACACCCTGGGCCATGAGATGGGCGACCAACTGCTGAAAGAGGCGGCGCAGCGGTTGAGCGCATGTGTTCGTGACGACGATACGGTGGCGCGGTTGGGCGGCGATGACTTCCTGCTGATGCTGGTCGGTTTGAGTCCGAAGGAGTCGGATGCCGCCACCCAGGTCGAAACCGTCGGTGAAAAGATTCTTGCTGCCCTTAATCAACCTTACCTGATCGATGGCTTTTCTCATCACTGTACGCCGAGTATCGGCGCCACCCTGTTTCAGGGACATGTTTCTACCGAGGACGTGTTCAAACAAACCGATCTCGCCATGTACAGGGCAAAAACAGCGGGACGAAACACATTCCGTTTCTTCGACCCGGAAATGGAAACGGTGGTGATGGCGCGGGCGGCGCTGGAAAAAGATTTGCGGGAAGCGTTGCAGAGCGAACAGTTTTTACTTCATTACCAAGCGCAAGTGGCCGGCGAACGAGGCATAGAAGGTGTTGAGGCCCTGGTCCGTTGGCAGCATCCGCAACGCGGAATGGTGTCACCCGCCGATTTCATTCCTTTGGCGGAAGAGACCGGGTTGATCCTGCCTTTGGGAAAATGGGTTCTGAAAACCGCATGCGCGCAATTGGCGGCTTGGGCTGCCCGGCCGAACTTGGCCGGTCACAGCATCGCGGTGAATGTCAGCGCCTACCAGTTTCAGCAATGCGATTTCGTTGATCAGGTGATCGCGGTGCTCGATGCCACCGGTGCCAATCCAGAGAGGCTAAAGCTGGAATTGACCGAAAGCCTGCTGGTGAAAAATGTCGAGGACGTCATAGAGAAAATGTTTGCGCTGAAAGCCATAGGTGTGAGCTTTTCGTTGGACGACTTTGGCACTGGCTATTCATCTCTGTCCTACCTGAAACGTCTGCCGCTGGACCAGTTGAAGATCGACCAGTCTTTTGTCCGCGATGTGCTTTCCGACCCGAACGATGCGGTGATCGCTAAAGCCATAGTGGCCTTGGCCCAAAGCCTCGGGTTGGGCGTTATCGCCGAAGGGGTGGAAACAGCCGAACAAAGGGACTTTTTGGCAAGGTCCGGCTGCCATGCTTATCAAGGCTATTTCTATAGCCGACCGTTGCCGATCGATGCCTTCGAACAATTTGCATTACAGGGCCGTGCCGAGGGACAGTCTTGTTGCGAAGTAAAATCTTTATAATTGCGGAAAGAGAGCCTTGATGCCTGGTCGCCCCGTTCCCGCGCTTGAGAAATGTCCGACCGGCATCATCGGCTTCGACGAAATCTCGGGCGGCGGCCTGCCACGCGGCCGACCGACCCTGGTCGCCGGCCAGGCCGGCGCCGGCAAGACCCTGTTCGCGCTCGAATTCGTCCTGCACGGGATTGAAAAATTCGACGAGCCGGGTGTTTTCGTCAGCTTCGAGGAGCCCTCCGGGGAACTGGCAACCAACGTCGCGTCTCTCGGCTTTGACCTCAGCGGCCACCAGGAGAACAAGCGGCTGCAGGTTCTTCACATCGATGTTCAGCCGCAGGATCTGATTGAAGTCGGCGATTTCGACCTCGACGGCCTGTTCATCCGCCTGGGTGCCGCCATCGACGGCATCGGTGCCCGCCGCATCGCCCTCGACGGCGTTGAGAACCTGTTCTCCGCCTTTACCGACATGCGCATCCTTCGTAACGAGTTTCGCCGGCTGATGGTTTGGCTCAAGGACAAGGGCGTCTCGGCGGTGGTGACGACCGAACGGGGCATCGGTTCTCTCACCCGCCACGGTCTGGAGGAATACATCGCCGACTGCGTGGTTGCCCTCGACAACCGCGTCGAGGCCGATCTGGCCACCCGCCGCCTGCGCATCGTCAAATATCGCGGCTCCGCCCACGGAGGCGACGAATATCCCTTCATTCTCGACAGCCGCGGCTTTTCGGTCATCCCGATCACCTCGGCCGGCCTGAATTACACGGTCAGCACGGAACGCGTGCCCTCGGGGATCGGCGATCTGGACGCGATGCTCGCCGGCGGTATTTTTCGCGGCAGCAGCGTGTTGGTCAGCGGCACCAGCGGCACCGGCAAGAGCAGCATCGCCGCCCATATGGTCGATGCGGCCTGCCGCCGGGGGGAGCGCAGCCTTTATCTCGCTTTCGAGGAATCTCCCGACCAGATTCAGCGCAACATGGCGTCCATCGGCTTTGACCTGGCTAAGTGGTGTCGCGCCGGGTTGCTGCGCTTCCACGCCGCGCGGCCGACCTCCGGCGGATTGGAATCCCACCTCGCCGCGATGAGCGCCCAGGTGCGGGAGTTCGACCCCAAGGTGGTGGTGGTGGACCCGATCACGGCGTTCGGCGCCTCCGCCGAAGAGGATCGGGTCAAGATCATGCTGGTTCGCGCGGTCGACCTTTTCAAGTCGCACGGCATCACCTCGCTTTTCACCTCGCTGACGCAGGGAAACGATGCTCCCGAATCGACGTCCGTCGCCGTCTCGTCCCTGGTCGACGTCTGGCTGCTGCTGCGCAATCTGGAACTCGCCGGCGAGCGCACCCGCGGCCTCTACGTCTGCAAGGCGCGCGGTGTATCGCATTCCAACCAGATCCGCGAATTCCTCCTCACCGAAGCCGGCATCAGGCTGGTGGACGTTTTCATCGACGGTGACGGCAAAATCCTTACGGGGTCGGCGCGCCAGTTGCACGAATGCCTGAAGGCGAACCAGCTCGAAGAGCGGCAAGCCGAGGCGAAGCGCCATCGCGCCCGGCTGGAGGCCCGACGACGCCTGGTGGAGGCGAAAATCGCCGCCATGCGCGCGGAATACGAGGAAGAAATCGAGGCACTTGATATCGAGTTGGAGCAGCGGGGGGCGCGCGCGCAGGTGGTTGACGACACGCTGAGCGCTCTGGCGGCCGAGCGCGGACGAACAGTCCCTGACGGGCATTGATGAGGTAATCTTCCGATGAGCAGGACTGAAACCAACCACGCCACGGAAGCGGTCGGGTCCGCCAAATGGGAATTGCGCCTCTACATTGCCGGCCAGACGCCAAAGTCTCTGGCGGCCATTTCCAATCTGCGCAGAATTTGCGAGGAATATTTGGCGGGCGAGTATCGCATCGAGGTCATCGATCTGGTGGAAAAGCCGCATCTGGCCGAAAGCGACCAGATCATCGCTATTCCGACCCTGGTGCGAAAGCTTCCGCAGCCCATCCGCAAAATCATCGGCGATCTGTCGGACACCGCGAAAACGATCGTCGGCCTGCAACTGACGCCGGCTCCGGGTTGATCGAAGGTGACTGCGACACAGGCGGAAGAAAAAGCCTTTGCCGAAATGAGCGCCCGGCTTGCCGAGACGGAGGCGGCGCTCACCGCCTTGCGCACGGGCGCGGCGGACGCCTTCGTCGGCATGGCGGGCGAAGTCTTCTACCTGGGTGGTTCCGAACAGCCCTATGTCACCTTCTTCAGCGCCATGAACGAAGGTGGCGTGACCCTGGACAGCGGCGGTGTGGTTCTGCACTGCAATCCCCGGTTTACCGCCATGGTGGGTCGCCCGATCGAAGACCTGCGCTGCGGCACCTTCCTTTCCTGCGTGGCCGACCAGGACCGGCCGCGGGTGGTGGAACTCCTGGAAAGCGACGAGACGACAGCCGGTGAGGCGCTGCTGGTGACCCCCAGCGGGACATTGCCGTCACGAATTTCGTTGAGGACCGTCGACACCGGCCCGCTCAGGTTCCGCTGCATGGTCGTCACCGACCTGAGCGAGCGCGTGCGGGCCGAGGCCGAACTTCGCATCGCCGCCATCGCCTTCGAATCGCAGGAGGGGATGGTGGTGACCGATCCCCAGGGCGTGATCATCCGCGTCAATCGGGCCTTCACAAAATTGACCGGCTACGGCGACAAGGAGGCCATCGGCCGAACTCCGGCGATGCTTAGCTCCGGGCGCCACGATGAGGAATTCTATCGGCGCATGTGGGCTGCGCTGAAAACCAAGAAGTATTGGCAAGGGGAAATTTGGAATCGGCGCAAAGACGGCAAGATTTACGCGGAATGGCTGACCATTTCGGCGGTGTGTACGCCGGAAGGAGAGGTCACGCATTTCGTTGGCGCCTTTTCCGAAATCACCAAGAACAAAGAGGCGGAAGCGGAGATCCACCGGCTCGCTTATTACGACGCGCTCACCGGCCTGCCCAATCGGCGCCTGCTGCACGATCGGATTGGACAGGCGCTGGCCGGCAGCCACCGCCACGGCAGGTATGGGGCGCTGCTTTTTCTCGACCTCGACAACTTCAAAATTCTCAATGATACGTTGGGTCACGACGCCGGCGACAAGATGTTGGTCGAGGCGACAGAACGCATCAAGGCCAATCTGCGGACGGGTGATACCGTGGCCCGGCTGGGCGGCGACGAGTTTGTGCTGATGCTTGAGGATCTGAGCGCCGAAGCCCATGAAGCCGCCGTGCAGACCCGTCAGGTCGGCGAGAAGATCCGCGAAGCTCTTGCGCAACCCTATGGTTTAGGTGGGCGTGATTTCCATTGCTCGGCCAGTTTTGGCGCCGTCTTATTCCGTGGGCATGAGGAAGTGGTGGAAACCTTGCTCAAATGCGCCGATCTGGCCATGTACGAAGCCAAGAATGCCGGGCGCAACACGCTGCGCTTCTTCGACCCGTCCATGCAGGTGGCACTGGAGGAACGCAGTGCCCTGGAGGCCGACCTGCGCTCCGCCTTAGAAGGTCGGCAGTTGCACCTTCACTACCAGCCGCAGGTCGACGGTCGCGGCCGCGTCATCGGTGCGGAGGCTTTGCTGCGTTGGGCCCATCCCGAACGGGGGATGGTGCTTCCCGGCGAGATCATTCCGCTGGCCGAAGAAACCGGCCTGATCCTGCCCATCGGACAATGGGTTCTGGAAACCGCCTGCGCCCAGATCGCCGCCTGGTCGGAAAATCAGGACACCTGCGAGTTGAAGCTGGCGATCAATGTGAGTGCCCGACAATTTCGCCAGGCCGACTTTGTCGCCCGCATCAGGGGGGCGCTGGAGAAGAGCGGCGCGGCCCCCTCACGCCTGAAGATCGAGCTGACCGAAAGCCTGGTCATCGATAATCTTGCCGAAACCATTACCCGTATGAAGGAACTTAAAGCACTGGGCGTGCTGTTCTCCATGGACGATTTCGGCACCGGCTTTTCCTCGCTGTCGTCTCTCAAGCGCCTGCCGCTGGACCAGTTGAAGATCGACCGCGCCTTTGTTCTGGACCTTGCCACCGACCTGAGCGATGCCGCCATCGTGCAGACCATCGTCACCATGGGTAAGACGCTGGGTCTCGACGTCATCGCCGAGGGGGTGGAGACCGAGGCTCAGCTTGAACGTCTTGTCGCCTTAGGCTGCGACTCCTACCAGGGCTTCCTGTTTGCCCGACCGATGGCGCTGGCCGCCTTCGAGGCGTTTCTCGGGCGGCAGATTCCAAAAACCCTGACCCACTGACCGCAACGACGGTTAAGCCTGCGCCCTGCCGGAAAAAACGGCGGCGAGTCAAATGTCAGATTGCCGAGTGGACGCGTTTTCAGGGGCGGAGAGGTTGGCAAGTAACAGGGACGGACGCGGACAACCACGGACGGGCCGCACCAAACCTGGCCGGCGCGGATCAACAGGCCAGTTGGGCCATGGCGGTCGAGGCGGGGCGCGTGTTGGAGCTTCGGGGGTCAGCCTCCCAGCAGGAATTCGATATCGTCCTCGCCGATGTCCAGCGCCGTCCCGTCGCCGGCGCCGAACAGCCCATCGGCCAAGGCCTGTTTTCTGGCCTTGAGTTCGGCCATCTTGACCTCGATGGTGTCGTCGGCCACCAGCCGGTAGACGAAGACCGGCTTGTCCTGGCCGATGCGATGCGCGCGGTCGGTGGCCTGGGCCTCGACCGCCGGGTTCCACCACGGGTCATAATGGATGACGGTATCGGCGGCGGTAAGGTTGATGCCGGTGCCGCCGGCTTTCAGGCTGATAAGGAACAGCGGCACCTGGCGTGACTGGAAGCGCCTCACCGGCGTGGCGCGGTCGGTGGTGTCGCCGGTGAGCAGCAAGTAGGGCATGGATGCCGCCGTCAGCTCGGCCTCGATCAGGGCCAGCATGCTGGTGAACTGCGAGAACAACAGGATGCGGCGGCCCTCGCCGATCAGTTCCGGCAGCATCTCCATCAGCCGGACGAGTTTGGCGGAGGCCGCCTTGTGGGTGCTCCTGGCGGTCTTGACCAGGCGGGGATCGCAGCAGGCCTGGCGCAATTTCAACAAGGCGTCGAGGAATTCGATACGGCTGCGCTTCAGCCCCTTGCTGGCGATGGCCTCGCGGACCTTCTTGTGCATGGCCAGGCGGATGCCCTCATAGAGGTCGCGCTGGACCTGGGACAGGTCGATATGCTCGGTGATCTCGGTCTTGGGCGGCAGTTCGGCGGCGACCACCGTCTTGGTCCGGCGCAGCAGGAAGGGCCGCACGCGCCGCGCCAGCGCCGCCTGCCGGCCACCGTCGCCCTTCTTTTCGATGGGTGTCCGCCAGGTGCGGGCGAAAGAGCGGGCGTCGCCGAGGAAACCCGGCGAGACGAAATCGAACAGGGCCCACAACTCGCCCAGGTGGTTTTCCAGCGGTGTGCCGGTGAGGGCCAGGCGATGCCGCGCCTCGAGCCGGCGCAAGGCCTGGGCGCCGGCGGTGGCGGGGTTCTTCACCGCCTGCGCCTCGTCGATGACCACCATATGCCAGGGCTGCGCCGCCAGCACCTCGATGTCGCGCGCCAGCAGGGGATAGGTGGTCAGCACAATGTCGGCGGCGGCGATTTTGGCGAAGGACTCCTTGCGGGCGAGCCCGTGCAGAGGCAGTACGGCGAGGCCGGGGGTGAAGGCGGCGGCTTCGGCCCGCCAGTTGGGCAGCACGCTGGTGGGGGCGACGATCAGCGTCGGCCGGTCGGCCCGGCCCTCGGCCTTTTCGATGGCCAGATGGGCCAGGGTCTGCACCGTTTTGCCGAGGCCCATGTCATCGGCCAGCACGCCGCCCAACTCCACCTCGCGCAGCAGCTGCATCCAGGCGACGCCCGTCTGCTGGTAGGGGCGCAAGCTGCCGACAAACAACGGCGGCACCGTCACCGGCGGGATGCCGGCGGCGTCTTTCAACTTTTCTCCCAGGGCGCGCAGCTTTTCACCGCCCCGCCAGATCAGGCCGCTGGCGGCGGTGGTTTCGGCGAAGGCGGCGAGCTCGACGGCGTCGGCGCGGGAGAAGCCGGCCGGCCCTTCCGTCCAGCCGGTGGCGAAGAGGCCGGTCAGCGCCTTGAGGATCGGGCGCAGGCGGGCGAAGGGCAGCGGCAGGATCCGGCCATCCTCGAGCCGCAGGCGCAGCGTCGAGTCGTCGTCGCCGTCATCCTCGAAAAACTGTTCCATCGCTTGCGTCGGCAGACCGCGCAGCAGGTTCAGCAGGGCCGGCAGGATATCGACGCGCTGACCGGCCACCGGCACGCCCAGATGCAGGTCGAACCAGTCGATGCCCTTGCCTTCGCGCAGTTCGGCTTCCGGCTCGCCGTCGGCGGTCGCCAGGCGGAAGGGGAAATCATCGGCGATGTCGATACGCCAACCTTCCTCCCGCAGCGCGGGAATCTCGTCGATCAGGAAGCTCAGCCAGCTGTCGTCATCAGCCTTGGCGCTGAAGCCGGAGGTAAAGGTCAGGTCGTCGTGATTCTCCGCCGGCACTGTCCAACCGGTCAGGTGGGCGCCGGCAGGGTGCATGCCGAGTTTCTCGATGCGCCGGCGCGCCGCCCGCTCGATCTGGGGGTGGCGGGTTACCTCGATCACCGTGCCGTCCTCGACCAGTGTGGTGACGGGGCCGGTTTGTGGTCCCGGCAGGTCGAGGTGTTGATAGAGGAAGGTCAGGCGCGCCAGCGGAAGGTCGAGGGGGGGGGTGCCGGACCGGCTGTAGCCCCAATGCGAAACCGGCGCCAGGCGGCGCGGGAACAGGTGCAGATGCGGCACCGGCGGCGCCTCGATGCAGCGCGGCGGTCTTGGCTGGGGCGGAAGAAAGGGCGCGGCATCCGGCAGGCGGGCGGCCAGACGGGTTCTCACCTCGGCGACCTCGCGGGCTGCCACCGGCGGCGCCGTCAGCAGCGTCTCCAGCAGGCGGCCGTCCAGTCCGATGTCGACCGGTCCGCACAGGCCGTCTGCGGGATCGACATACCAGGGGGGAGCCATCGGCAAGGCCACGCCGCCGGCCTCGGGCAGCACGCAGGGCCGCTGTCGGCCATCGGCGGTCAGCGTCCAGGCGATGCTGCCCGGTCGCGACGCCGCCCGCGTCAAAAGCGGTCCGTCGATCGCTTGCCAGCGGCAACGGCCGGTAGCCAGCGCCTTGTCGAGTAGCTCGGCGCCGGTCTCCCCGGTCAGGGTGCGGCCGCTGCCCGCGCGGTGCGCCGGCTGGCGGGCCAGGCCACGCAGGATGAGGTGGTCGGAAGGCCGCAGATATTTGGCGGGGCTGGGCAGGTCGACGATGGCGCCGGGGTCGAGCCTGCTCACCTTGTCGGAAAATTCCCCGGTCACCAGCAGCCGCACCGAGGCGGTGCCGAGCAGGGGGCGCGGGACGCCCTGCCAGTCGGGCGCCACGTCGAGAAGATAGATCAGCCGCTGGCGGATGTCGTCGGGATAGTCCTCGCTGGCCGATTCGGCGGCGCGTTCCATTTTCGCCAACCAGTTCGCCACCTCGGGGGTCAGGTGGGTGGGCGGCGACGACGGTGTCGCCGGCGCCGGCGCCATCACCGGACCGCCTTCGAGGACCTGGAGCAGCAGGGCCGCCACATGCTTGCAGTCGAACCCGACCGGGCAACTGCATTCGCCGCCGATGGCCAGGCGCCCGGTGCCCAGGCGGCGGATGCCCGCCGAGACCTGATAGGGAAGGGGATTGCCGCCCCGCACCTCGCCTTCGACATGGCTGCCGTCGGGCGAAATCCGGGTGACCCGCGCCCGGCCTTGGGCGTGGTAGCGCTTGCCGCGATCAAAACTGCGGGAGGAGACGGCCCGGCGAAGGTCGCCGACGGTGAAACTGGTCAATAGTCAGGGCTCTCAGGATTTTAGGATCCATAGCATAGTCGATGACGGCAGTGTCGGTGAAGGGTCCTGGTCAGCAGGGCAATCGGGTGAATGAGGGGGTGGGAAAGCCTTGGGTCGGCGGCTGACGGGGCTGCGGCGGCGGAAGCGCGCGCTCAGGACATTATGCCTTTGTCGGGGTTTGCAATGCTATCATCGCCTGATAAGATGATGTCATGACCACTTTGCGCATAGGGGTCCGCACCCACGAGGAGGCGAAGGCGCGTTTGCTGGCGATTGCCAGGGGTCAGGCGCGGCGCGAACCAAATGAACCAACCATATGGGTCGCATCGCTCGCGAGCCTGGCGCAGGTGTTGAGCCAGGAAAATTTGACGTTGCTTCGCCTGATCGCGGAACGCAAGCCGAGTTCGTTGACGGAATTGGCGGACATGACAGGCCGTGCTGTGTCGAACCTGTCGCGCACCCTGGCGACGATGGAGCGCTACGGCATGGTGAAAATGGTTGAAGGCGATGGTCGGGCGAAAGCGCCCCGGCTGGCCTGTGATCACGTCGAGATCGTGATGCCGCCGCTCGCCAACGACATGGAAGCCGCGTGACCCATCCCAGGACCAGCCGTTTAGTTAACCTGTCGTCCGTGTCATACACAATCGGTGACGCGGCCGGGTTGCACCGGGAGAGCCCAAGTAATTTGACATGGATTCAGCGGATCTCAGCGGATACGCACGGATAAGAAAAAAATGCGCCGCGGGCGCTTTGAAAATCATCCGCTTTCATCCGTTGTGATCCGCTGGATCCGTGTCTTGCGAACCGGCGCGTGTGCGACGTCCCTTTGGGGAGCCGAGCGGCGCAACAACAGATTAACGAAACGGCATGATCCATTCACCCGATTCCCCAGGCCCTGTCCGCGTCCCGGCCGGGCTTGCGGAGGGGGTTGGGGTCGG
The DNA here is from genome assembly GCA_013349665.1 of Rhodospirillaceae bacterium. Lineage (GTDB taxonomy): Bacteria > Pseudomonadota > Alphaproteobacteria > Rhodospirillales > Magnetospirillaceae > DUZF01. The sequence goes on from DUZF01000022.1 coordinate 21,314, forward strand.
CTAGAACTGCCGGGCTGGTGAGCGGCGCCGGCGGAACAGGAGATCATGGATGACCCCGTCTGCCCGGCTGGCCGCTGCCATCGAACTGCTGGAGGCGATGGAGGCCGAGAGCGGCCGTCCGGCCGATATGGTCGCCTCGGCCTTTCTCAAGGCGCGGCGCTATATCGGGTCCAAGGATCGCAAGGCGATCTCGGAACGGGTCTGGGGGATCCTGCGCCGCCGGGCCCGCCTCGACTGGTGGCTGGCCAGGACCGAGCTGGCGGCCTGGCCCCGCAACCGGCTGCTGGCCGACCTGGCCCTGCATGACCGCCTGACGCCCGAGCAGGTGGCCGCCCTGTTCGCCGGCGAAGGCTATGGGACGGGCAAATTGTCGCCCGACGAATGGACCCTGCTGCAGGGGCTGAAGGGCCGCGACCTGTTCCATCACGACATGCCGGCCTGGGTGCGCGGCGAATACCCGCAATGGCTCGAACCCGCCCTGGCCGACGCCTTCGGTCAGCGCCTGGCCGTCGAGATGGGCGCCCTGCGCGACGAGGCGCCGGTGGACCTCAGGGTCAACCGCCTGGCGATCGATCGCGACGGTGCGCTCGCCCGCCTGGCCGCCGATGGACTGGCGGCGACGCCGACGCCGCTGTCGCCGCTCGGCCTCAGATTGCCGGCGCGCACCCAGCTGGCCACGCAGGGGGCGTTCCGCGACGGGCTGGTGGAGGTGCAGGACGAGGGCTCGCAGCTGGTGTCTCTGCTGGCCGACGCCCAGCCCGGCCAAGCGGTCTGCGACTATTGCGCCGGGGCCGGCGGCAAGACCCTGGCACTGGCGGCGGCGATGGGCAACAAGGGCCGGCTGCTGGCCCTCGATGTCAGTGCGCCGCGCTCGGAGCGGGCGGCGGAACGGCTGCGCCGCGCCGGCATCCACAATGTCACCCGGCGTCTGCTGGGCCCCGCCAACGACCGCTGGCTGCGGCGCCAGGCGGCCGGTTTCGACCGCGTCCTGGTGGATGCCCCCTGCTCGGGCAGCGGCACCTGGCGGCGCAATCCGGATGCCAAATGGCGGCTCAGTGCGGAACGTATCGACGAGGTGACCGCCCTGCAGGCGGATATCCTCGACCGCGCCAGCCGGCTGGTGAAGCCGGGGGGGCGGCTGATTTACGTCACCTGCTCGCTGCTGCCGGTGGAAAACGAGAACCAGGTCGCCAGCTTCCTCGAGCGCCATGCGGAGTTCGCCCCGCTGCCGGTGGCGCCGCTGTGGGCGACGCTATGCGACGGCGACTGTCCGGGCGACGGCGGAGTCCTGCGGCTGACCCCGGCGGCCAACGGCACCGACGGCTTTTTCTGCGCCATCCTGTCACGAACGGCTGCGGCGCCCGGCGAGCAGCGCGACCACCAGGGAAACGATGAACAGGGCCAGGAACACCAGGCACAGGACCTGGGCGACATTCAGCGCCGTGCCGGCGACCGGGCCGAAGCCGACCACACCGGCGAACAGGGCGATGATCAGGAAAGCCGCGGCCCAATATAACATTTGCCCGATATCGTGACGGTTTTGCCGGGTTCAACCGATGCGGAAGGGGGAGGCAATAAGCAGCTGAT
>DUZF01000023.1 GCA_013349665.1 Rhodospirillaceae bacterium
GCGCCGCCGCCGGTCAAACCGGTGACCCACGCCCTGCCGGCCCAGCCCAAGGTCAGGAGCGCGGTGGTCCCCGGCCTGGTCGACCAGGTGCAGACGCCCAAGGTCGCCAAGCCGGGGGTGCCGGGGATCGCCGGGAATTTCTCATCCTCCGGCAATGCCGGCCGATGGTAGGCGGTGTCAGCCGGGAAATACGGGTGCCAGGAGTTCCCCGTCGTCGAGCATGGCGCTGACATCGACGCAGGTGCGGCTGCGCCCCGCCGATTTCGCCTTGTACATGGCGGCATCGGCACAGGCCAGCAGGTGATCCGGCGTCACCTCGTCCGGCATGGCAAGAAACGGATAGGTGGCCACACCGATACTGGCGGATATGGCCACAGCATGACCTTCAAAGTCCTCGATACTCGCCAAAGTCGACAGGATCAGCTCGGAAACCCGGCTGACATTGGCCGGGCCACTGATATTTTCCAGCAGAATGACAAATTCGTCGCCGCCGATTCTGGCGAATACGTCTTCACGGCGCAGCGTCGGCGCCAGCCGGGAGGCAAAGGCCTTCAGCACATAATCGCCGGCCCGATGGCCATGGGTGTCATTGACCAGTTTGAAGCCGTCGAGATCGAAACTGAGAACCGCCAGACGCTTGTGGTTGCGCTGACAGCGCCAGATTGCCTGCATGAGCAGGTCGTAAAACATGCTGCGATTGGCGACGCCGGTCAGCGGATCATGCGACGCCATCTGGATCAATCGCCGTTGCAAGGCCGACAGCCGCATATTGGCGATCGACAGGAATATGGCCACCGCCGCCAGCGACAGGACGATGCCGACGGCGTAGGAGGCATGCTGGCGCCAGCCGGGTTCAAGCCAGACAAGGGTGGCGACCGCCGCCGCTGTCGTCCCGGCCGACAGCAGCATCCACGGTGTGCCGTAGCGGACGCCCTGGGCGGTGACAAACCAGAAATAGGTCCAGACCAGGGGCGTGGTCCGCTCTCCCCCGGCCCACAACAAGGTGGTCACCAGCAGCGGATCGAGAAGCGTCGTCATCACCAGGCGTAAGCGGTTGAAATCCGGCCATTGCCGCACATGCAGAAGGCAGAGTGCCGAATAAGCAATATAACCGCCGGCATAGGGCCATAGCGTCCAGGGCAAGTCCCCGGCCCCCGCCAGGGTGTAGGCGATCCAGCCGATACCGACCCCGAACAGGGCGAATACGAAGCGCACCACCGACTGTTCGGCCTCACTTCTCAGCGGATTGTCATGCGCGCCGACGGGCAGGCCGGAGGCGCCCCGGCCCCGCAGCCTGTCTATCTGATCCAACACCCTGCGGCTTATCCTGTCGCCCATCCATCAGCACCCTAAACCCCGGCAGGCTCCCCCGTCACCCCCGGTCGGAAAAACGATCCCGGGCCGTTATTCGATGCAGGTTGAATTCTGCATCAAACTGATAAATTTCCGTGCGCAAATATTTCAGTTCGGCATCCAGCCGGTCTTCCGTCACATCGGCATACCAGGCCCGCGGGCGGCCGTCGGACCCGTCGCTCCAGCGATAGCCGCGGGCCTTCAGCGCAGTCCTCAATTCAAAGGGACTGTTTTCCGCCCAGACCCGGCAGGTCGGCCGCCTCGCCGCCTCCAGAAGTCTGGCCAGAGCCAGGACGCCTGATCTGGGCAGGGGCCGCGACAGAATCTCGATGGCGGCCAGACAGTCGCCGGTGGCCCGATGGGCATCATGGAACAGACCGCATCCGGCCAGCAGATAGCCCAGGCGGGTGCCCTCGAAACCTTCGTCCTTCCAGGGAATCTGCGATTGCGAGCAGCCCCAGGGCTTGGCGGTGAAGGCCGCGCAGAACCGTTCGGCGAAGCGGCGGTCAAAACCGGCGTTATGGGCAAGGATCAGATCGGCGGGCGCGACAAAGGCGGCGACTTCGGCCGGATCGACCACCTGACCTTCGACCATGGCGTCGTCGATCCCGGTGATGGCGGTGATCTCCGGCGGGATGGGAAAGGATGGCTGGCGCAGGCGCTGAAACGGCTCGCGGATGTCGAAGATGCGGCCGTCGAGGGCGTAAGTGAACGGCACCATGGCGATTTCGATGATTTCGTCGCGGCGGGCATCCAGGCCGGTGGTTTCAAGATCGAGAAAAATGCCGAGGCGGGTGGCGGAGCCGTCGTTTTCGTTGACGCGCGAGCGCGGCCGCAGCCGGCGAAGCAGGCGAAAATCACCGCTCGCTTCCAAAGCGCTGGCCATCGTCTCAAATTCGAGTCCGGCACTCATTGTTGCCTCTGAAAAGCAGTCGATCTATCAATGCCGCTTGGAAATAAAAATACCCGCAGGCGCCAACACTGTCGCATGAAAAGGAAAACATAATGAACGGCAATGACGGTAAACCACTCAATTGCGCGGCTGTTCTTGCGGCTGTCGCCGTCTACAATAATTCTTCGCGGGGATCGGCGGAATTCGGCGCTATACCGCGCGCCCTGGTAACAATTCTGGACGGTCTGACGCCGGGAAAAACCACCTATGTCAAAGGCATCGACCGCCAGGTGCAACTCACCTGCGGCAAGGACAAGAAAATTGTCGGCCAGTGAAAAATGCCCCCGACCAGCAAAGGTCGGGGGCCAGGTTAGGGAGGAAACGTCAAAGAAGCCTAATCAATAGGCATGCCGAATCTTAGTCTGGTTTTTAGGCAATTCAAGCGAAAATGCTGCAATGCGAAATTTTTTGTCGCTATCGCAGTTAAGTGTGGATTTCAAAATTTTTTTAGTGGGACCGGCGTCCCTGCCGGTCTTTGGCGCAAAGCGGCGGAAATACTTGGTTTTCGGCTCCGCCGAAACACCGGCACGGAGGCCGGTGCCACTGTTTCCTTCGCGTCCACACCGAACTGCGATAGCGCTAAATTTTTTATTCTAGAGTTTCCTCGCTCATGGCGCTACGAGTGTCCGGATGAACGCCTCACCCTCGGCCTGGGACCGCAAATTCCTTGATCTCGCCCAATTCGTCGCCGGCTGGTCGAAAGATCCCAGCACCCAGGTCGGTGCCGTCGCCGTCGGCGAGACGCCCAACCTGCTGTCGCTGGGATATAATGGCTTCCCCCCCGGGGTCGCCGATCTGCCCGATCGCCTGCATGACCGCGACACCAAATACCGGCTGGTCGTCCATGGCGAGATCAATGCCCTGATCAACGCCCAGTTCCGGCCGGCGACCCTCTATGTCACCCATCCCCCCTGCGTCCGCTGCACCGTGCAGATCCTCGCCTATCGCAGCGTCAAACGGGTGGTCAGCATCAAGCCTGGCGACGACATGTTGTCGCGCTGGGGCGCCGATTTCGAAGAGAGCCGCAGGCTGTTCGCCGAGGCCGGGGTAACGCTGGACCTTTTCGAAAACATTGGGGAAAATGGCGGCCGTTGAGACAGCAGACGGAAAAGGATCCATGGCCGAACATCCTTTCCCCAATTGCGACCGCAAATGCGACGGCACATGGATGGCGACCCTCGGCGGCGGCACGCTTCGCCCTTGCCGATGTCGCCGCTTCGCCTCCGTCAAGCCGATGTTTCTGGCCGTCGCGGTGATCTGCGCCGGCGCCATGGCCTGGCTGTGGATACCGCATTAACCTCGACGGGAGTGACGATGTACAACGACGACGACCTTGAGGCGGCGGTGGCCGCCGGGGTGTTGGGCGCCGATGCCGTATCACGGTTCCGGCAGTTCATGGAGCAACGCCGGGCGCCGTCCTCCGCCGATGACGAGAACTTTCGGCTGACCACCAGTTTCAACGACATTTTCGTCGCCATCGCCACCTTGCTGATCCTGGTGGCGGTGGGATGGCTTGGCCGGCGCGTCGACCCGGCCCTCGGCGATCTGGCGGTGGTCGCCGTGGCCTGGGGCCTGGCGGAATATTTCACCCGGGTGCGCGGCATGGCGCTGCCCAGCATCCTGCTGTTGCTGGGATTTGTCGGCGGCGCCTTCGCCACCGGCATCGACGTCATGGACGGCGGGTTCCTGCCGACCGGCGACTGGTCATTGCAGATCAGATACGGGCTGTCGGCCGCCCTGGCGGCGGCGGCGGCCTTTGCCCATTGGCGGCGTTTCATGGTGCCGATCACCGTCGCCGCCGGCACCGCCGCCGCCATCACCACCATCTCCGGCCTGCTTCTCGGCTTCGTCCCGGCGCTGCGCGACTTCGTCATGCCGCTGATCCTGGCCGGCGGCCTGACGGTTTTCGCCGTGGCCATGCATTGGGACATGGGCGACCGCAAGCGGACCACCCGGCGGGCCGACGTCGCCTTCTGGCTGCATCTGTCCTCGGCGCCGCTGTTGGTCCATCCGGTATTTGCCATGCTCGGCATCTCCGTCGGCGGCGGCTCGGACATCAGCCACGCCGGGGTGGCGGTGGCGATGTACTGCGCGCTGGCGTTCGTCGCCCTGGCGGTGGACCGCCGCGCCCTGCTGGTCTCGGCCCTGTTTTACGTGCTGTACGCGATGACGGCGCTGTTCCAGGTGGCGGGATCGTCCAGCGCCAGTTTTGCCTTCACCGCCCTGGTCATCGGCTCGGCGCTGCTGCTGCTGTCGGCCTTCTGGCGCCATGCCCGCCGGCTGGTGATCGGCCTGCTGCCGCCCGGCCTCACCGCCAGGCTGCCGGTGATCTGACAAAACCCATTGACGGAGTGTGTCTATTCTGGTTTGATCGCGACTGCGAGTGGGTCGCAATTGCAGATCAGGGGCCAGCATGACGAAGCGTAAAGCATTTCAGACCAAGCCGGTAAGGTCGGAGATCCTGGTCCAGTCCGCGGTCATCGGGGCCGGTGGCGCCGCCACCGCCAATGCCGCCGGCCTTCTGGCCATCGGGAAAGGCGTCGCCGCGGGTGCCCTGGCGATGTCACCCCTGGGGGCGACGATTGCCATCGGCGCATTGGTGGCGTTGCTTTACGGGTCGAATGCCGTCCGGCCACCCGTCGCCGTCAAGGCCGCCTGAGAAATTTAAGTCAGCTTTTCCGGGGCCGGCGCGTAGAAATGCCGGTCTTCCAGGGCGGACACCGACATGATCCGCGCCTCCGAGCGATCGCGCTCGATTTCCAGGCTGGCATGCGGCAGACCATCGGTCGCCGTCCACAAACGGGCGACCACCCAGACACGCGTCTGGGGATCGCCGGCTTTCACAAATCGGTCGCCCACTTTCGCGGACGGAGTATCGCGCTGGAACATGCCACAGGCTAACACAGGTTGGCCAAGCCACACATGGTTAGTTTCACTGCGGCCAAGAACCGGCCTCAGACTTTTTCGCCGGTAATCTGATAGACCGAGACCATCCCCTTGCCCTTAAGCTCAAGATCGCCGAGGGCTTCGCCGTGGAAGCGGTCGGCCACCAGGGCCCACATCTCGCCCGACAGGGCGACCGATCCCGGCCGGCCTTTACCGGCCATGCGGGCGGCGACATTGACGGTGTCGCCCCAGATGTCGAATTGATACCGTTCCTGGCCGACGATCCCCGACACCATCGGACCGAGATGAACACCGACCCGCACCGTCCACCCGACATCGGCGTCGATCGAGGAGGAAGACAGCCTGAGACCGCAGCGAATGGCGGCATCGAGGGGATCGGCGACCTCTTCGAGCAGTCCGGAGGCCGCCATGAAGGCATCGCCGATGGTCTTGATCTTTTCCAATCCGCAATCGCGGGTCACCTGCTCGAACTTCACAAACAGCGTGTCGAGCCGTGACACCACATCCTCCGGCGAATGCTTTTCGCAATAGGCGGTGAAATTGACCACGTCGCAGAACAGCACCGCCACTTTTTCGTGGCGGCGCGGAATGACGGTGCCGATCTCGCGGATCTCGTCGGCGGCCGCCTTCGGCAACAGGACATGCAACAGCACGTCGGCTTCCCGGCGCGCCCTCAGCGCCTCCTGCAAGGTCGCCCGCAACTTCAGATGGGTCTTGATCCTGGCCAGCACGATGGGCGGCGACAGCGGCTTGTGGATGTAGTCGACCGCGCCGGCGGCGAACCCCCTGGTCTCATCCTCCGGACTGGTCATGGCGGTGAGGAAAATAACCGGAATCTCTTCGGTTTCCGGGTTCGCCTTGAGCCTGCGGCAGACCTCGTAGCCATCCATGCCGGGCATCATGACATCGAGAAGGATAAGGTCGGGAGGCGGGCTGCCGGTGGCGATGGCCAAGCCCTTCTCGCCGCTGTTGGCGATCTTTACCCGGTAATCGTCCTTCAGCAACCCGGCCATCAGCTTGAGATTGTCGGGCGTATCGTCAATGACCAGGATAACCGGCTGACCGTCTGTACTCATGCCCTGCTTACCCCTTCTCGGCGGGGACTATCAATACGTCGTTACAGGATGCCATTCCAGAAGGAAAATTACAGACGATCAACCGGACGTGGCCGGTTGCAGGACGGTACGCCGGTCGCCGGCGGGCAAGCCGGCGGCGCGGTCGAAAACGGCGCCGAAGGCCGCTTCCATCTCCTCCACCGAGGGCGACGGCAAGGGCCCGCCGTCGGCCAGCCGGTCGATCAGCACCTTGGCCATCCACTGGTTCTCGCCGCCTTCCATGAAACATTTGCGGAATTCGCCTTCGCCAAGCCGGGCGAAGGCGACGAACAGAAAGGTTACGAACAACCGCATGTCGGCGCCAAGCAACGGCAAAAGCTGGGATATGGCGAATTTGGAGGTCGCCGCCACCAGCGACACCACCTTGCGCATCCGCCCCTGATCGGCATTGGGGATCAGCCTCGACAATTCCATCTGCTGGCTGACCGTCCAGAGAATTTCCGCGTCGATGCTGTCGTTGTTGGCCTGCATCAGGCGAAGCGCACTGTCGAGGAAGATCGGCCGCCCCCCCTCGGCCCGCATCTGTTGGCCGTCCTTGCCGGTCAGCGCGCGCAACTCCCAGGGTTCCCGCATTTCCAGAATGGTCGGCCCCAGCCGCTTCGCCTCTTCCGGGCTGAACTCGGAATAATGCGTGAGCAGCCTCGCCTGCCAGTCAAAGCGCAGATACTCGCGGAAGGCCCGGTAAAGGATCTCGCCGCGCGCCGGCACCCGGCGGGTGGCCGGCGGCGGCTGGTGGCCGAGCAACCCCAGCGACAGCACCGACAACAGGCTGCGCGGCTTCCGGGAGGGGATCGCGATCTTACGGAAACCGCCGAGTTTGCGGTGAAAATGACGCCGCCCGGCGGCTCTCACCACCATGCTCTTGCATTGCCCAAGCGTGGCCCCGCAGCGCAGAACGATGTCGTCGGCCGCCGCCGGTTGGCCGGCCTCGTCGACGACCACCGAGGCGAACAGCTCCGGCCGGGCCCGCAACAAGGCGAAGCAGTCGTGCAGGATGGCCGGGTCGTTCATCGCCGCGTCATAGGCCGCCTTGCGGCCCTTGCCGCGCAGGGCGGCGATTTCGACGCGCAGAACGTCGATCACCCCGGCCCGCAAGCCCTGTTCGACCATGGCGACAGGCGTGGATGGCGCCGCAGATCGGGGGGGCGATGTTGGTGCCAAGACGAACCCTCCTCTGCTCTCGATATGCCCAGCCAAATACGTTTACCGACCGACGGCAGGGTGTGGTTGAATAGAAAAATTCTAACCGTACGGCTAACATAAACAACAAAAAATAAAGCACAGGTTAGGAATCATCTTGAAATATGAACGTGTTTACAGTCACTTCACTGTTTACGTGGCGGCGGCGGGAGGAAGCGATGATCAACAATCCGGTGCGCGGCCGGTTCAATGCCTGGCTGCTGGCCGCGCTTGACGGCTATATGCATGGCAAATATGCGGCGATCAAAACCCGCCTGTTAGCGGGGGCGCCACCGGTCGTCGTCGAAATCGGGCCGGGCTCGGGGGCCAATCTGCGCTATCTGCCGCGCGGTACCCGACTGATCGCCGTCGAGCCCAATCGGCAGATGCACTCGCTTTTGCGGCGGCGCGCCAAAAAGCTGGGGATCGACCTCGATCTGCGCGGACTGACCGGCGAAGCCATGGACCTGCCCAGCGCCTCGGCCGATCTGGTGTTCAGTTCGCTGGTCCTGTGCACGGTGGAGGACCCCCATCAGGTGGTCGCCGAGGTTCACCGCATCCTCAAGCCGGGCGGTCGCTTCGCCTGTGTCGAGCATGTCGAGGCCCCCGCCGGATCGATGTTGAAAAGCGTGCAGTGGACCATCCGCAAACCCTGGCGATGGCTGTTCGAGGGCTGCGACCTGTGCCGCAATACCGGCGAGCTGCTGAAATCGGCCGGCTTCTCCGAGGTCGAAGTGAACCCCATCATCTGGCGGTCGGTGTTCTTTCCCATGCGCCACCAGATCACCGCCATCTGCATCAAATAACAAAACTGAGTGGCACGGGCGTCCCGAGCGTGTGAAGAAATTGTTCTACAGTGGGTCCGGCGTCCCTGCCGGACTTTTGATTTTCAGTGGGTCCGGCGTCCCTGCCGGACTTTTGATTTTCAGTGGGTCCGGCGTCCCTGCCGGACTCGGCCGCAAAGCGTCGGAAACTGTAGTTTTCGGCTCCGCCGAAACGCCGGCACGGAGGCCGGCGCCACTGCGATCCCACAGGACTTCTTGACCCAGTGCGATCACGAACCGCTCTAGCCGTTCCTGTCCTGCGCACCATGCCAGATGTTTAGGATCTCCACGTCGCCAGAGGCGGATGCTTCATAGATGATGAGATATGGCAGCACGGCGATAAGCTCACGGGTGCCAGGGACGCGCCCAGGTCGGCCTCGCCTTGGAAAGACGCACAGGCTTTCACCGGCAAGGTAAAGCTCGCGGGCAATTCGCCGGGCGGCTATCGGGTTTTCCTCAGCGATGTAACGGGTAATCCGGCTGATATCATTGCGGGCTTCTTCCCGCCAGATAACGCTCAAAACTCGCGGGCGGCAGGGGGTGGGGCGTCGAAATGGCCCTCTGCCAATTGGAGCAACCACACCCGCATTTCCTCATGTGGGATACCGCGTTTATTGGCGCGGGACTTTTCCACGGCGGCGGTCAACGCGGCCAGTTCGGCGGCGTCCTCGTCGTATGGGTCGGTCAGGGGGGCGGGGTTGCTCATGGTCTGAATATGGCAGCAACATCGAGTTTTGTCACGTTGCCCATCGCCGGCATTATGTGAGCTGCCGCCATCAGGCCACGGGTCCCGACCCCGGCACCGCGATGACTATGGATATTTTGGGTGTTTTACTCTTCGCCGCGCAGGCCGCGGACGAATTCGGCCAGGCCGACCAGGCGGTCGCGCTTCAGACGCTCGGCGGCGAGAATCGCCCGCACCTCGGCGACGCTCTGGGCGATGTCGTGATTGACGATGATGTAATCATATTCCGGCCAATGGCTCATTTCATCGCCGGCCTTGGCCATGCGGCCCCGCACCACCGCGTCGCTGTCCTGGGCGCGGCCGCGCAGGCGGCGCTCCAGTTCGGCGACCGATGGCGGCAGGATGAAGATACTGACCAGGTCGGCCCTGGCATTGTGGGCCAGTTGCTGGGTGCCCTGCCAGTCGATGTCGAACAGCATGTCCCGACCGTCGCCGAGACCGGCCTCCACCGGTGCCCTGGGGGTGCCGTAGAAATTGTCGAACACCCTGGCATGCTCCAGCAACTGCCGCTGGCGGATCATCTCCTCGAAATGCGCCCGTTCGACGAACCGGTAATCCCGTCCGTCGACTTCCCCCGGTCGCGGCGGACGGGTGGTGGCGGACACCGACATGGTCAGCCGGTCGTCCGCGGCCAGCAGGGTCCGCGCGATGGTGGTCTTGCCCGCCCCTGACGGGGAAGACAGCACCAGCATCAACCCGCGGCGGCGGATACCGGAGGAACCGGGAGCGATCGGGGTGGTGGTGGCGCTGGTCATTCGATGTTCTGCACCTGCTCGCGAAATTGTTCGATGACCGCCTTCAGCGCCATGCCGATGCGCGTCAATTCGATATCGGCGGCCTTGGAACACAGGGTATTGGCCTCCCGATTGAACTCCTGGCAAAGGAAGTCCAGCCGCCGGCCGACCGCCTCGCCGGTGGCCAGCAACTCCGTCGCCGCCGCCAGATGGGCCGTCAGGCGATCGAGTTCTTCCCGCACATCCGCCTTCTGCACCAGCAGCGCCGCCTCCTGCGCCAGCCGGTCCTCGGGCAGCGCCGGTACGGCGTCGAGCAGCGTCTGCAACTGCTGCCGGAGGCGGGCTTTGAGCGCCGCCGGATCCAGCGCGGCGGTGTTTTCGGCGCGCCGGACCAGGGCCTCGATCTCGGCCAACTGGCCGCGCAGGACCTCTTCGAGGCGGCACCCTTCGGCCAGGCGCATGGCGCCAAGCGCCTCCATCGCCTGTTCCAGGGCCGCCAGGATGGCCGGCTGACGACGTTCCAAGGCCGCCGGATCGTCGGTTCCCTCGGCGGCCTCGAGCACGCCCCTGAGTGCCATCAGCCCGTCGATGCGGGCCGGCGCCAGGTCGGGCGCCGCCGCCTGCCAGCGACGGGCCAGCTCGACATATTTGGCCAGCGCCGCCTCGTTGACGGCCAGGGCCGCGCCCTGGCCCAACTGCGCCACCGACAGCGACGCCGTCAGATTGCCGCGCCGGAAACGCTTGAGCAGGCGGTCGCGCAGGATCGGGTCGAGAAAATCGTAGCCGCCGGCCAGGCGGGTCCGCAGTTCCAGGCCCTTGCCGTTGACGCTCTTGACCTCCCAGGTCCAGCTGCAGTCGGCGTCCTGGCCCTGAGCCCTGGCATAGCCGGTCATACTGTTGATGGTCAATTGGGCCTCGCCATTTGGTCGCGGTGGATGTTTATACTGCCGCCGCCCTGCAGCAACAATGGGGGAACGATGCGCTGCATCCTCATCACCGGCGCCTCCAGCGGCTTAGGAGAAGCCCTGGCCCGAGCCTACGCCGGCACCGGCGTGCGGTTGTGTCTGGGCGGCCGCGACGCCGCCCGACTGGAGGCTGTCGGCCAGGCCTGCCGGGACCTTGGCGCCGCGGTGGACTGCCGCTGCATCGATGTCGCCGACCGCCAGGCGATGGCGCAATGGCTGAACGACATCGACGAACGCCACCCCCTCGACCTGGTGATCGCCAATGCCGGCGTTTCCGCCGGCACCGGCGCCGATTTGGGCGAAACCGCCGAGCAGGCGCGGGCGATTTTCTCGGTCAATCTCGAGGGCGTGCTGAATACCGTGTTGCCGGTGATCGAGCCGATGCGCCGCCGCCGCCGCGGGCAGATCGTCATCATGGCCTCCCTGGCCGGGTTCCGCGGCCTTCCCTCGGCCCCCGCCTACAGCGCCAGCAAGGCCGCCGTGCGGGTATGGGGCGAGGGCCTGCGCGGCTGGCTGGCGAGCGACGGGATCGGCGTCACCGTCGTCTGTCCCGGCTTCGTCGCCACGCCGATGACGTCCCGCAATCGCTTTCCCATGCCGTTCCTGATGACCGCCGACGACGCCGCCCGCCTGATCCGCCGCGCCGTCGGACAAAATCGCGGGCGCGTCGCCTTTCCCTGGCCGATGGCGGCGCTGCTGTGGCTGCTGGCGGCGCTGCCGCCGGGCTGGACCGATGGACTGCTCGGCCGCCTGCCGAAAAAAAGCTGATCAGCAATCCGGCCGCGGCAGGACCTCGAGCTTCTGCAGATGGCCCTTGAGGCTGAAACTGCCGAAGGACTGCAGGACCTCATCGGCGACGCCGTTCAGGTAATAGCGCAGGGCGACCTCGTAATCGGGAGCAGCGTCCTTGCTGCCACGCAGGTAGAACGCCATCTGCATGGGCCAGGACGGCGCCGACAGCAGAGCCGGACTGATCACCGGATCGGCCTCCAGGCCGTTGTTGGCATTGGCGGGATTGACCTTGCCGATCACCGCATTGACATCGAACGGACCGTCTGTGCCGGTTCCGTCGAAGAGGATGCGTTCAATGCTGTGGCCGCCTTTTTCCGCGGCCTCCAACAGCCGGATGGTATGTTCGGTGGGAAACAGCGTACCCTTCGGCAGGCGCATGGTCTTCGGCTCGGGCAGGGAGAACTTGGCGACACCACCCTTGCCCAGGCCGTCGAGATTGGCCACGCCGTCGATTTCCTCGTTGACCACGCCGTCGCGGGTACTGCGCACACGGAAGCGGTAATGCAGGCCGTCCTTGGATTCCCAGGTGACGAAATCCCAAGTGGTGGCCACCGGCGCCCCATCGCTATAGGCGAAGGTCAGCACGGTCTTGTTCTCCACCGTCCAGCCGTCGCAGGAATCGCCGAACTTGTAGGTCATGGCGCCGGACGCCCCGGTAACACCGCCACCGAGCTTGGTGGTGGCCAGGCTCATGTCGTAAATGGCCCGATGCGGCGTCAGTTCGAGGGAAATCGGGCCGGCCGCCACCTCGCCGCCCGCCCCCAACAGGGCGGCCAGCACCACGACCGTAGCGGCGACACCAGACCTCATTCCCAGCCTCCAGGCTTCCTCAAGGGGCGACATTATACAGAGTTGGGCCGCCGACGATAGTACGGCACTTGGGAAAATATTGCCCGGTCGGCTGGGAAATATTTGCCTATGCGGACGGTTTTTGCCGACCGCCCTACGGCCGGGGTGGCTGGCCGTAACGCCTGCGGGCGGTGGCACGGCGCTTGCGGATGACAGCTTCGCTCCGGTGACGGATGCGCGGAAGAAGCAGACTCTCAGAATGGGGTGGCGATATGAAATTCGATTCGTTCTTCCGACGGCACGACCCCGGGTCGTCCTGGCGTGAGAGGAAGGAGCCGGTCATCGATGCCCCCGGCCGCTCGATGGTGCCGACCCGACGCCCTTCCGGCGCCGACGTCATCGAGGAGCAGGACCTCCCGCCGCCGTCGATCAACATCCATATCGAACCGCGGCGCATGTCGCCGCGCCAACTGGCGCAATGGGCCCATGAGATGTATCTGGCCGGCGCGCTTAACTGGCAGGACTATCTGTTCGCCGGCTTTCCCGCCGAACTGCATCCGGAATACAACCGCACCGTCGGCGTGCTGACCGGCCGGCGCGCCCAGCCCGACTGGCCGCGCGACATGGTCAGGGAATGGGAAGACCGCCTGGCCTTCGTGCGCCGCCACAACGACCCCTGCGACGGCACGGTGAAGCGGGCCGAAAAGGTTCTGACCCTGCTGCGCCGCCAGGAGGCCGAGACCTATCGCTGATTACTTTTTGCGCTATCGCAGTTAAGTGTGGACATGAAGAAAAAAGTGGCACCGGCCTCCGCGCCGGTGTTCCGGCGAAGCCGGAAGACGACTGTTTCCGCCGCTTTGCGGCGGAGACCGGCAGGGACGCCGGTCCCACTGAAAGAAAATTTTGAAATCCACACTTAAATGCGATAGCGCTTTACTTTTTCGGCTTCGGCAGATCGAGCTTGATATGCAGCTCCCGCAGGCGCTCGGCCGTCACATCGGTGGGCGCCTGCATCAGCAGGTCCTGAGCCTGCTGGTTCATCGGAAACAGGATCACCTCGCGGATATTGGGCTCGTCGGCCAGCAGCATGACAATGCGGTCGATGCCCGGCGCCGAGCCGCCATGGGGCGGCGCCCCGAAGCGGAAGGCGTTGAGCATGCCGCCGAAACGATGCTCCACCTCCTCGGCCGGATAGCCGGCGATTTCAAACGCCTTCAGCATGATGTCGGGGCGATGGTTGCGGATCGCCCCTGACGACAGCTCGACGCCGTTGCAGACGATGTCGTACTGATAGGCCTTGATCTCCAGCGGATCCTTTTCCAGCAGCGCCTCCATGCCGCCTTGCGGCATGGAAAACGGGTTGTGGGAAAATTCGATGCGCCCGGTGTCCTCGTTCAGCTCGTACATCGGGAAATCGACCGTCCAGCAGAAACGGAAGACGTCTTTCTCCAGCAGATCCAGTTCGGTGCAGACCCGGCTGCGCACCGTGCCGGCAAATTTTTCCGCCGCCGGTTTCTTGTCGCAGACGAAGAACACCGCGTCGCCGATTTTGGCCCCGGAGGCCTCGCGGATGGCGGTGACCCGCGCCTCCTCGAGGTTCTTGGCGATCGGTCCCTTGGCGCCGTCGGCGCCGAAGACGATATAACCCAATCCGCCGGCGCCCTGTTCGCGCGCCCAGTCGTTGAGCTTGTCGAAGAAGCTGCGCGGACGCTCGGCCGCGCCCGGCGCCGGAATGGCGCGAACCACCGCGCCGGTTTCGATGGCGCGGGCAAAGATGCCGAAGCTGGAACCGCGAAACGGTTCGGTGACATCAGAAATGATCAGAGGATTGCGCAAATCCGGCTTGTCGGAGCCGTATTTCAGCATCGCCTCGTCATAGGCGATACGCGGAAACGGTGCCGGCGTCACCGTCCGGCCGCCGCCGAACTCCTCGAACACCCCGGCCAGAACCGGCTCGATGGCGGCGAAGACGTCCTCCTGGGTGACGAAGCTCATCTCGAAATCGAGCTGGTAGAATTCACCCGGCGAACGGTCGGCGCGCCCGTCCTCGTCACGGAAGCAGGGGGCCACCTGGAAATATTTGTCGAAGCCGGCCACCATCAGCAGCTGCTTGAACTGCTGCGGCGCCTGCGGCAGGGCATAGAACTTGCCGGGATGGATGCGGCTGGGCACCAGATAGTCGCGCGCCCCCTCGGGGCTGGAGGCGGTCAGGATCGGCGTCTGATACTCGACGAAGTCCTGAGCGATCATGCGCTGGCGCAAGCTGGCGATGACCCGGCTGCGCAGCAGCATATTGGCATGCACTTTTTCGCGGCGCAGGTCGAGGTAGCGGTATCTGAGCCGCATGTCCTCGGGGAAGTCCTGGTCGCCGGCGACCTGCATGGGCAGCAGATCGGCCGTGGACTGCACCTCCACCGCCTCGGCCTGCACCTCGACCTCGCCGGTCGGCAGTTTGGCGTTGATGGTGTCGGCGCTGCGCAGCACCACCTTGCCGGTCACCGTCAGCACGCTTTCCGGACGCGCCCCTTCCAGAACGGCGAAGACCGGGCTGGAGACGTCGACCACGCATTGGGTGATGCCGTAATGGTCGCGCAGATCGACGAACAATAGATTTCCGTGATCGCGCTTGCGATGCACCCATCCGGAAATCCGCGCCGCGATTCCGGCGTCCTGGTTGCGCAACTGTCCGCAGTTGTGCGTCCTGTAGCAATGCATGTCTGTCGCCCCGGGAAAAGGTGGACCCGGCCACCGGGAAAAGCGGAAAATGGCACATGGCAGGTGAGATTTGTCAAGCTGCCATGAGCTTGCGCCGCCATGAATAATCCGTGTATAGCAATCCCATGACCATGATCTCAGATACCGACTCGCTGGCCGCCTTCTGCCGCCACCTCAAAGATGCTCCCTATGTCACCGTCGATACCGAGTTCATGCGGGAGAAAACCTATTGGCCGATTCTGTGTCTGGTCCAGCTGGCCGGCCCTGACGACGCCAAGGCGGTGGACCCGCTGGCGCCGGGGATCGATCTGCAGCCGCTGTTCGACCTGCTGGCCGATCCCAGCGTGCTGAAGGTGTTCCACGCGGCGCGCCAGGACATCGAGATCTTCCATCACCTGTCCGGCGCCGTGCCGACCCCGCTGTTCGACACCCAGGTGGCGGCCATGGTCTGCGGCTTCGGCGACTCGGTGTCCTATGAAACCCTGGCGGCGCAGTTGGCCCGCGCCCGCATCGACAAATCGCTGCGCTTCACCGACTGGGCGCAACGGCCTTTGACCGACCGCCAGCTGCATTACGCGCTGGCCGACGTCACCCATCTGCGCCTGGCCTATGAAAAGCTGCAGAGCCGCCTCGACCGCGACGGGCGGGCCGAATGGCTGGCCGAGGAAATGGCGATCCTTGCCGATCCCGCCACCTACCTGCAGGACCCCGAGGAAATCTGGCGCCGCCTCAAACCCCGCTCGACCAGCCCGCGCTTCCTGATGGTGCTGAAGGAGCTGGCGGCCTGGCGCGAGCGCGAGGCGCGCGAGCGCGACCTGCCGCGCCAGCGGGTGATGCGGGACGAAACCCTGATGGAAGTCGCCGCCCATGCGCCGGCCACCGCCGATGATCTCGCCCGCACCCGCGGCCTGTCGAAGGGCGCCGCCGAAGGTCGACAGGGCACGGCGGTCCTCGAGGTGATCCAGCGGGCCCTGGCGACGCCGGAGGCCAAATGGCCGGAAGCGGCGGCGAAACCGGTCCTGCCGCGCGGGCTGGGGCCGGTGGTGGATCTGTTGCGGGTGCTGCTGAAGCTGAAGAGCGACAAGCATGACGTGGCGCAGCGCCTGCTGGCCTCGACCGCCGATCTCGAGGCCATCGCCGCCGACGACGACGCCGATGTGCCGGCCATGCATGGCTGGCGCCGCCAGCTGTTCGGCGAGGATGCGCTGAAACTGAAACACGGCCATATCGGGCTGGCCCTGGCCGAGGACGGCAAGGCGCTCCGACTGATCGAGGTTTAGCTCTTCCTGATTTCGAAGCGATCAAAGCCGGCGGCGCGGGCCAGGCGGTCGTAACGGCGGTCGCCCAGATCGGGAGCGAAAGCCGGATCGCGGGCCGGCACCTGCAGGACCAGCCGGTCGAATTCGGCGAACAGCCGGGTGGTGCGCAGCAGACCCGGCACACCGCCCGACACCGAATGGCCAAGGCGCAGCGCCAGGCCGATCAGCTGGGCATGACGCTGGCCCTCCTCCGAGAGCAGACCGACGGCGTCATCGACCTGCTGGAAGCTGCCTTCGCCCTCGTAGCGGGCATAGACGGCCAGCGCCAGGGCCGCCCGCTCCTGATGGCCGAGACCCATGAACGGCAGGCGGAAGACCCTGAGGAAGGCCTGCTCGGCGCGATAGTCGGGATGTTCGTTCCAGAACACGTCGCCCAGCAGGCAGGCGGCATAGCGCAACCGCGCCTGATGCGGCGTCTCGCCGACGAACAGCGGCCCCATCCACTCCAGCATCTCCTCGCCGTGCTCGGCAAAGCGTCCGGCCGTCTGCGCCAGCGCGACGCAAGACGCGATCAGCGGGTCCTGCCATTGCAGATCCGGCGGCAGCCGCTTGAAGAACTGTCCCTCGCGCATGCCGTAGACGGAAAACACCAGGCGCGACGGCTCGACATATTCCAGCACCTTTTCCAGCAGCAGGGCGGCCACCGGCAGATGCATCAGCCGGCGCTTCGACAGGCCGGGAATCTTTTCCAGGGATTTGCGGCTCTGGCGGGCGACGAGGTCGGTCAGCCGCATCGCATCGGCCGGATCCAGAGAAAAATTGTCCAGAACATGCAACGGATGACCGGTCTGGGCGATCAGCAGGCGGGCCAGCGCCCGCCACGCTCCGCCCACCGCATAGAGCGGCCGCGCCCGCCCGCGGTGCCACCAGCCGATCTGCCGGAAATGGCCGTCCACCAGATGCGCGGCGAGGCCGCGCTGGCCCTCGGAGGCTTCCGACAGGCGCAGCACCCCCAGCAGAAAAGTGGCATGCGGCCCGGCGAACCGCCCGTGATCGAGGGCCACCAGCTCGAGGCTGCCGCCGCCCAGATCGGCCACCATGCCGTCGGCCTCGGGGATCGCGCAGATCACCCCCAGGGCCGCCAGACGCGCCTCGTCCTCGCCCGACAGCACCGTCACCGTGACGCCCGAACGCGCCTCCACCGCCTTGACGAAGGCCGGGCCGTCGGTGGCCTCGCGGACCGCCGCGGTGGCCAGGATGTCCAGGTCACAAACCTCCATGGCGCGGGCCAGGCGGACGAAACGGCCGATCGACTCGACCGCCTGGTCCCAGCCCAGGGGATTGAGGCGGCCGGTTCCCTCCAGCCCCTGTCCCAAGGCGCAGACGGCCTTTTCGTTGAAGATCGGCATCGGCGTCCGCGCCAGGGCGTCATAGACCACCAGGCGGATGGAGTTGGAGCCGATATCGACGATCGCGATATGCTTTTTCACGACGGCAGGCAATTTGATGGCCAGGGGCATCATGGCTCAGGGCACGCCTTTGAAGGCATGCTTGGCCAGCGGCCGGTCGCGCTGCAGGGCGCT
This sequence comes from Rhodospirillaceae bacterium, assembly GCA_013349665.1. Taxonomy (GTDB): domain Bacteria; phylum Pseudomonadota; class Alphaproteobacteria; order Rhodospirillales; family Magnetospirillaceae; genus DUZF01. The sequence continues at coordinate 17,913 of DUZF01000023.1, forward strand.
GCCGCGTCCCGACAGGCTGGGATTGGTCATGAAGAAGGTATGGGCGGAAAACGGCTTCTCGCCGTCTCCCGGCCCGACCCTGAGATAGTTTCCGTCGGCGCCGAGGATCCAGCTTTGCTGGTTGTCCTTCAGATTGGCGGCCATGATCTGTTCGAGGATTTGCCGGTGCACCGTCGGATTATCGATGGAGACCAGGGACTCGACCCGCCAGTCCATGTTGCGGTTCATCCAGTCGGCCGAGGAAATGAACACCTTGGCGTGGCGTGACGGCAGCCGGTGGCCGTTGGCGAAGCAGATCACCCGCCCGTGCTCGAGGAAGCGGCCGACGATGCTGCGGACCCGGATGTTCTCGGACAGACCGGGCACCCCCGGCCGCAGGCAGCAGATGCCGCGGATCACCAGCTCGATGGGCACGCCGTCGCAGGAGGCCCGGTACAGGGCGTCGATCAGCTTGGCATCGACCAGCGAATTCATTTTCACCCAGATGCCGGACGGACGGCCGGCCCGGGCGTGCTCGACCTCGGCCTTGATGCAGGCCAGCAGACGATCGCGCAGCATCAGCGGCGCGATGGCCAGTTTTTCCATTTTCTCAGGCTTGGCATAGCCGGTCATGAAATTGAAGGTGCGGTTGGCGTCGCGACAGAGCGCCGGGTCGGTGGTGAAAAAGGACAGGTCGGTGTAAATCTTGGCCGTGATCGGGTGGTAATTGCCGGTGCCGAAATGCACATAGGAGCGCAGCTCGCCACCCTCGCGGCGCACCACCAGGGAGATCTTGGCATGGGTCTTCAGTTCCATGAACCCGTAGACCACCTGCGCCCCGGCCCGTTCGAGATCGCGGGCCCAGCCGATATTGGCCTCCTCGTCGAAACGGGCCTTGAGCTCGATCATCGCGGTAACCGACTTGCCCATTTCCGCCGCCTCGACCAGCGCCTTGACGATGGGGCTGTCCATGCTGGTGCGGTACAGCGTCTGTTTGATGGCCACCACATTGGGATCGCGGGCCGCCTGGCGCAGGAACTGCACCACCACATCGAAACTTTCGAAGGGGTGATGGACGACGATATCCTTCTTGCGGATGGCGGCGAAGCAATCACCGCCGAAATCGCGGACCCGTTCGGGGAAGCGGGCGTTATAGGGCAGGAACTGCAGGTCCGGGCGCTCGTCGGTGATCAGGCGCTTGGTGTCGACCATGCCGATCAGGCCGCTGAGGCGAAAGATATCCGAAGGCTCCACCTGCATTTCGGTCATGATCAGGTGGCGCAGGTCGTCCGGCATGTCGGCATTGGTGGTCAGCCGGATGCAATGGCCGCGCCGCCTCCGTTTCAGGGCCGATTCGAAAAACCGCACCAGGTCTTCGGCTTCTTCGTCGATTTCCATTTCCGAATCGCGGATGACCCGGAACACGCCGCCGCCGTCGACCCGGAAACCGGGAAACAGGCGGTCGAGGAACAGTCCCACCATGTCTTCCAGCGGCAGATAGCGGATCGGCTCGCCGGGCAGCCGGATGAAGCGCTCGATCTGATGCGGCAGCGGCAGCAGCGCCCGCATCATCTCGCTGTCCTCCAGCCGGGTCAGCTGCAGCACCATGGCGAAGCCGAGATTGGGAATGAACGGAAACGGGTGCGCGGGGTCGATGGCCAGCGGCGTCAACACCGGAAAGACATGGTCCATGAACCGCGTCTCGAGCCATTTGCGGTCGGCCCGGTTGAGTTCCGAGATGTCGATCACCGCGACGCCGGCGTCGCGCAGTTCCTGGCGCAGGCGGGACCAGCATTCCTGCTGCTTGTCGAGCAGAAGCTTGGCTTCGGCGTTGATCGCCGCCAGCTGCTGCGCCGCCGTCAGGCCATCCTGGCTGGCGCTGTTGACGCCGTTGGCCAGCTGACCCTTGAGGCCGGCGACGCGGACCATGTAGAACTCGTCGAGATTGGCCGCCGAAATGGACAGGAAGCGCAACCGCTCCAGCAGGGGATGATTGAGATTGTCGGCCTCCTGCAGAACGCGCGTGTTGAAGGCCAGCCAGGACAATTCACGATTGATAAAGCGTTCGGGGCTATGCAGATCGATGCGCGGCGCCTCCGCTACGGCGGCCGGCCTTTCCTGGGCGGGCAGCGCGGCAACAACATCGTTCACTTTCGGCCTCCGATCATGGCGTGGGCGCGAACAGTTATATATGCTTCCGAGGCCGATGTCATGACCGTGACCCTTGTACGGTGATTCGCCGATGAAGCAGCTCTACCTCCTGCGCCACGCCAAATCCGATTGGCAGGATACCGATCTGGCCGATTTCGACCGTCCGCTGAACGCCCGCGGCTGTAAGGCCGCCCAGCGGATGGCCCGCTTCCTCCGCGAACACAGGATCGTGCCGGCGATGATCCTGTGTTCTCAGGCCAAGCGCACCCGTCAGACATTGCGATGGCTGGAGCCCGCCGTCGGCGGCGTTCCGGCGGCCTTCGACAAACGGATCTACGAAGCCGCGCCGCGCACCCTGCTGGCCTGCCTGCGGGACCTGCCGGCCGGCCTGCCCTCGGTGCTGCTGATCGGCCACAATCCCGGCATCGAGCAACTCCTGCGCCTGCTGGCGGCCGACAACGGCACGCCGGAGGCGCTGGCGCGGGTGGCGGAAAAATATCCCACCTGCGCCCTGTCCATGCTGACCTCGGGGATCGAGGACTGGCGCGGCCTCGGCCCCGCTTCCTGCCGCCTGGACCGGTTCGTCCGGCCAGCCGATCTGGATCGTTAGCCTATCGTCTTCCCGCAAAGGTTTTACGTCCTCTGCCGGGGCTGAACTGGCCGGAAACTTCTGTACCTTGGGGCGGCGAGACATCCCGCCCGAATGGAGGAACTTTGCCATGAGTGACAGACGTCGTGGGGACGGCAGCGAAAAACCGGCCCAGAGCCCCGACTTTACGGCACCTGATTTCATCAAATTGACGACGAATGTCGTCAATACCTGGTCACAGTTGCATCATCACCTGTTCTCCTTTGCCCAGGTTTCCCTGCAGACCAACATGTCGGCCGCCGAGGAAATGCGCGGCGTGCAATCCGCCAAGGAACTGATCGAGATCCAGGTCCGCACGGCACGGAAATTCTACGACGATTACATTGATGAGGCGACGCAGATCGGCCAGATGGTCAACAGGCTGTCGACCGAGACCATGGAGATCCTCAACCCGCCGAGGCCATCCTGACGTCGTCTAGCTGCCGGCCGCCGCCGCAAGAACATCCCAGGCCCGGTGCAGATCATCGGTGGGGATGCAATAGGGCGGCATGAAGTAGAGGGTGGCGCCGAGCGGCCGCACCAGCATCCGGTGATCGCGAAAAAAAGCCTTGAGGGCGGCTGCGGCGGTTCCGCCATAGCCGCCCTCGCCGATGTCGACGGCGGCGATGGTGCCGGTTTGCCGCGGACGGGAGGCGCCGGCCGGCAGCGCCGCCAGGCGTTGCCCATGCAGGGCGGCGATGGCGGCGATCCGCGCCTGGCAGTCGGCGCCGGTGAGCAGCTCCAGCGAGGCCAGGCCGGCGGCGCAGCCGAGCGGGTTGGCGGTGTAGGAATGACCGTGCAGGAAGGCCCGTTTGATGCCGCCGCCGACAAAGGCCTGATGGACGGACTGGCGCACCACGGTCGCCCCCATGGGCAGGAAGCCGCCGGTCAGGCCCTTCGACAGGCAGACGATATCGGGTTGGACGCCGGCCGTCAGGCAGGCGAAAGGCGCCCCGGTACGGCCGAAGCCGGTCATCACCTCGTCGAAGATCAGCAGCGCCCCGCAGGCATGGACGCGCTCGGCCAGGGCCTGCAGGAAAGCCGGGCGGCACATGCGCATGCCGCCGGCGCCCTGCACCAGCGGCTCGACGATCACCGCCGCCACCGTGCCGTCGAGGGCGCGCTCGACGTCCGCCAGGGCCGCCGCCTCCCTGGCCCCGGCCTCCGGGTCGTCGCGCCAGGTGGCGGGGAACGGCAACACCTCGACCGGGAACAGCAGATCATCCCAGGCCTGGAAATAGCCCGACGAGCGGCCGAGCGACATGGCGCCGACGGTATCGCCGTGATAGCCGCCGTCGAAGGCCAGCAGGCGGCGACGGCCGGCCTGGCCGATATTGCCGAAATACTGCAGCGCGATCTTCAGCCCCGCCTCGACGGCGGTCGAGCCGTCGTCGGAAAAGAACACCCGGTCGAGATCGCCGGGCAGCAGGGCGGCCAGCCGCGCCGCCAGCCGCGCCGCCGGCGCATGGGTGAATTCGGCGAACACCACCTGTTCCAGCATCGCCGCCTGGGCCGCCACGGCGCCGGCGATGACCGGATGGGCATGGCCGTGCAGATTGACCCACCAGGACGAGATCAGGTCGAGGATCTCCTCGCCGGCGGCGGTGCGGAGGAGGGCGCCGCGGCCGGAGACAACCACCTCCGGGGCGGGCGCGTCGGCCGACTGGGTGAACGGATGCCAGACATGGCGGCGGTCGAGGTCTTCGATATCTTCGCTCATGGTTGGGCTCCCCACGGGGTCCAGGCCAGCGGCGGCACGCCGGCCCAATCGACGGGCGTGCCGAGCAGCGGCAGCCGGGCAACCACCGGCACGCCGCCG
>DUZF01000024.1 GCA_013349665.1 Rhodospirillaceae bacterium
CGGCGACCGATCTGGATGACCTGTTCATCCGCCTGCGCTTTGCCGCCACCGGCGACGAGGCCCGTGGCATAGAACTCGCCATCATGCAATTTTGGGCGTCGTCGGGGCGTCCGGAGGTTGACCTCCTGTTGCTGCGCGGCATGGAGATGGCGCATGGCGGAGACCTCGACGGAGCATTGTCGACCTTCGATCATGTGGTGGACCTGGCGCCGTCTTTTGCCGAGGGTTACAACCAGCGCGCCCTGGTGCATGCCATGCGCGACGAATACGCCGAAGCGCTGACCGACCTGCGTCAGGTCCTGCTCATAGAGCCCAGGCAATTCAGTGCCCTGGCCGGACTCGGGCGGATTTTTCTGCTCTATGACCGGCAGGAGGCGGCGCTCAGGGCCTTCGAGGCGGCGCTTGAACTGGATCCCCATCTCGATGCCATCCGCGACGAGGCTGAACGCTTGCGCGATCAGCTGGCCGGCGAGCCGATTTGAGAGAGGTCAGGTTTCCTCGACCACCGCCACCCTCAGGATATTGGTCGTTCCGGGGGTGCCGAACGGTACCCCGGCGGTGATGACGATCTGATCCTTCCAGCGGGCGAAGCCCTGGTCATGGGCGGCCTGGACCGCCACCGCCACCATTTCGGTGAAGCTGTGGACGTCGGAGGCGACGACGCTGTGGGTGCCCCAGACAACGGCCATCTGACGGGCCACCTTGATGTTCTGGGTCAGGCAGAGGATGGGAACGTCGGGCCGCTCGCGGGCGGTGCGCAACGTGGTCGATCCCGAGGAGGTGAAGGTGACGATGGCGCTGACGAACAGGGTATGGGCCACCTGGCGGGCGGCGGCGCTGATGGCGTCGCGCGCGGTGCCGGAGGGTTGCGGCCGCGAGGCATCGCGGATCATCTGGTATTGTTCGTCGCTTTCGACCCGTTCGATGATGCGATCCATGATGGTCACCGCATCGATGGGGTAGTCGCCGGACGCGGTTTCCGCCGACAGCATGACGGCATCGGCGCCGTCATAGATGGCGGTGGCGACGTCGGATGCCTCGGCCCGGGTCGGTGACGGCGAATGCACCATGGAATCCAGCATCTGGGTGGCCACCACCACCGGCTTGCCGGCGATGCGACAGCCGCGCAGGATGCGCTTTTGCAGGATCGGCACGGTTTCAGGGGGGCATTCGACCCCAAGATCGCCACGCGCCACCATGACGGCATCGGAGGCTTCGATGATGCTGCTCAGATGCTCGATCGCCGCCGGCTTTTCCAATTTGCTCATGATCCGCACACGGTTGCCCACCAGTTCGCGAAGCTCAAACACGTCTTCGGGGCGTTGCACGAAGGACAGCGCCACCCAATCGACCCCCATGTCGACGGCGAATTCCAGATCGGCCTTGTCCTTGGCGGTCAGCGGTGAAATCGGCAACACCACATTGGGGACGTTCAGCCCTTTGTGGTTGCTGAGTTCCCCACCGGTGATCACCCGCGTTTCCGCATGGTCGCTGCTGTGTTGTTCGACCCTGAGGCGCAGCTTGCCGTCGTCCAGCAGCAGTTCGGTGCCGACCTGCAGCGCCGCGAAGATTTCGGGATGCGGCAGTTGGACGCGTTTCTCGTCGCCGAGGGCCGGGTCGAGGTCGAGGCGGAAGCTCTGGCCGGCCTGCAGATGGATCTTGCCGGCGGCGAAATCGCCGACCCGCAGTTTCGGACCCTGGAGGTCGGCCATGACGCCGATGGGACGATTGAGCTTGCGCTCGATTTCCCGGATGGCGTCATAGCGCTTGCGATGTTCGTCATAGCTTCCATGGCTGAAATTCAGACGGAAGATGTCGGCCCCGGCGAGGAACAGCGATTCGATTTCCTTGGGTGTCGAACTGGCCGGTCCCAAAGTGGCAACGATCTTGGCCTTGCGCGATCTTCTCATGGCGGCGTCTGCTTTCTGTGACAATGGTTGGCCAGTGATGAGACCCTGACGGATGGCTTTAGCGCGTTCCGTCGGGGTCTTACCTTTAGGAAGGCGCGGTCCCAGACTTTAAGGTCTGTGGCGGAACCTCGTCAATCGGTGCCGGTTGTAGGGGGTTGGCGCCGTCTGCTAATGTCATCTTGTTAACTCTCCCGAAGGTCTGTCCCATCATGTGTCTGCGCGGCGTCGTTATGGCCTCTTTGCTGTTGTTAACCGGGGCATCATCAGTGGCATATGCCGATGATATCGCCAATCAGCTGGACGCCGCCCATATCACCTACGGCAAGGGTGACTTGCTGCGGACTCTGACCAACCTGCAGGGGCTGGTCAGCAGCCTGAATGCCCGCCTTGTCGATCAATTCGCCAAAGCGTTGCCGCCGCCGCCCAGCGGCTGGGAAGGCAACGCCACCGACAGCCAGACCCTCGACGGTGTCGGCGGCGGGCTCAGCGTCGCCCGCTCCTACAGTAAGGGCGAGGGAATGCTGAATGCCTCTCTGATCGTCGACAATCCGGCGGTCGCCGCGGCCCAATCGCTGTTCCAGAGCAATTCGCAGGTGACGGCGCAACCGGGATGGAGCCGGCTCAAGCTGGGCGCCGACGATGCCCTCCTGCGTTTTGACGGCGGGACCCGCTCGGGGGAAATCATGATGGTCATCGGGGCCCGCGTCCTGCTGGAAATCGAGGGAACCGAAATCGGCCGGGAGGACATCCTGGTGGAGGCGGCGAAGGGGTGGAATCTGTCGGTGGTCCGTCGTTTGATCGCCGCCGGTTCATGACCTCCGTCGACGCCGTCGGTCTGGCGGCGGGGATGCTGACGACCGTCGCTTTCGTGCCGCAGGTGATGAAGACCTGGCGGGAGCGGTCGACCGGCGATCTGTCGCTGGCGATGTACCTCGCCTTTTGCTGCGGCGTTCTGCTGTGGCTGGTCTATGGTCTGATGCTGGATGCCTGGCCGGTGGTTCTGGCCAATGGGGCGACGCTGGTGCTGGCTGGCACTGTGCTGGCGATCAAGCTGCGGCATGTCGCGGCGGCAAAGAAAACGCCCCCTTCCGCTGTCAGCGGAAGGGGGCGTGACGTCAAAGAATAGTCTTTAATCGGAGACGACCGGCGGGTCGAGGTCGAGGTCCCAATTGGGTTCCGGCTCTTTCAGATCGGCGACCCATTTCTCGAGCATCACCACATGTTCCGATTCTTCCTCGGCGAACTGCTTGGCGAGGCGTTTCACTTCCGGATCGGCCGACTTGTAAGCCAGATCGGCATAGTACTGATAGCCGCGCTTCTCGTTCTGCAAAGCCATATGCAGGCAATGATAGGGCGTCATCATGTAGTGGGTGCGCTCGACCGGCGCCGCTTCCGGGCCTTCCGTCCCATGCCACTGATATTCCCAGGGCTTCAGCTGCGGAAGGACCAGATCCTTGGCGTGATCTTTGACTTCGGCATGATGCAGCCGGGAATAATGGGCAAGCTTGCGGAACAGCTCTGCGACCTCGTCATTGTGATGGACCGCCATGGCGTCGGCCAATTCGTCGTAACGTTCGGCCGCTTCCATTTCCAGGGCAATGGCATGAGCCATGAAATTGGCGAATTCGCTCATGACGCAAACTTCCTTTCGAGTTCGGCGATGGAACCGAGGCCGCGACGCGGCGGCATGAAGGCCTGACGGTTGCCGGCGAACAGCACGCCGGTGGTGAAGCCGTCGTCGGAGGCCAGGCGATGCATCGCCTCGGCCACCAGCTGCGACGGGTTGCCGTCGGACGCATGCACCGCCTGTTTCCAGTCGCGCTGCTCGGGACGGTAGGTGACGCAGGGGCTGAGGACCTGGATCAGCGAGAAGCCGGGATGGTTGATGCCTTCCAGGATCAGCCGGGCCACCTCGTTGGGATTGCCGGCAAAGCCGCGGGCGATGAAGTTGCATCCCGCCGCCAGGGCCAGACGCACCGGCTCGACCGGCGAGATGCCGGTGCCCTCGGGGGTCAGCTTGCTGTTGCACCAGTCCGGCGCGGTGGTCGGCGAAGCCTGGCCCTTGGTCATCCCGTAGACCTGGTTGTCCATCACCACATAGGTCATGTCGACGTTGCGCCGGCAGGCATGCATGAAATGGTTGCCGCCGATGGACAGCCCATCGCCGTCGCCCCCGGCCGCCAGGACGGTCAGGTCGGGGCGGGCCAGCTTGACACCGGCGGCGATCGCCAGCGCCCGGCCATGCACGCCGTGGAAACCATAGACCTTGGTATAGGCGGGGATGCGCGACGAACAGCCGATGCCGGAGATGAAGGCGACCTGTTCACGCGGACGGCCATGTTCAGCCAGAGCCTTGGTGACCGCCGACAATACCGAGAAGTCGCCACAGCCCGGGCACCAGATCGGCTTGACGTCGGATTTGAAGTCCTGATGGGTCAGAGGAGCTTGAACGTTCATGGCTATTTCTTCCAGGCAACGAGGCGATTGACGATTTCCGCAGGGCGGATGGGCAGCGGTCCGGGATGGGCGATCACCGCCACCTCGGCCGGCAGGTCGTAATGGGCCCGCAGGAATTTGTAGAACTGTTCCGAATGGGACTGTTCCACAATCAGGACCTTTTTTACGCCCTTGAGCGCCGCCGCCATCATCTCCGGCAGTGCCGGCAGGATCAGGCGCAGCGAGATCATCTTGGCCTTGATGCCTTTTTCGGCGGCGCGGATGAGGGCTTCCTGCACCGGTCCGGTACAGGATCCCCAAGTGATCACCGCGACATCGGCATCGCCTTCGATATCGGCCCACATCTCGCCATAGGCGAACTTCGCCAGCTTGCGGTCACGCTTGTCCAACTGGGCATGGTGATCGCTGGCCTGCGAGGAGGGGGTGCCCCGCTCGTTGTGTTCCAGGCCGTCGGCGACATAGTTGTTGCCCGGACTGCCGGGAATGGCCATCGGCGACACGCCGCTTTCGGTCACCGCGTAGCGCAGATAACCTTCGGCATTGTCCTTGGCGACCAGACGGTTGGCGACATAGGGGAGGTCGTCCGGCCGGGCGATCAGAGCGCGGGCCTGGCCCATGGCCTGGTCCGACAAAACGATGGCCGGGGTCTGCAGGGCCTCGGCGAGATACACCGTCCATTGGGTGGTGCTGAGGCAGTCGCCGATGGAATTGGGCGCGGTCACCAGATGCGGGGCGTCGCCGTGTAATCCATAGACGGCGATGTTGAGATCCGACTGCTCGGACTTGGTGGGAATGCCGGTCGAGGGGCCGCCGCGCATCACGTCGACCACCACCAGGGGGGTCTCCGAGGCGACCGCCAGGCCGAGGGATTCGGTCATCAGCGCCAGGCCCGGACCGGAGGTGGCGGTCATTGACGGAATACCGGCGAACGAGCCGCCGATCACCATGTTGATGGAGGCCAGTTCGTCTTCGGCCTGGACCAGGGCGCCGCCGAGCTTGTCGAGCGACGGAGCCATATATTCCAGCACCTCGGTACCCGGGGTGATCGGATAGGCGGCGACGAACCGGATGCCGGCCTTCAGGGCGCCGAGACCGGCGGCCTCGTTGCCGCTGATGTTCCAGCGCTTGACGCCGTCGACGGGGGCGGCCGGCAGTTTGGCAACCTCGGGCAGCATCTTGGCGCCTTCGGCGCCGGCTTTCAGCGCCTGGGTGGCGGCGGCCAGCACCTCTTCGCCCTTGCGGCCGAGCTGGGCCGAAAGGACTGACAGAACGGCGTCCAGCGGCAGACCGATGAGCACCGCCGCGGCTCCGAGGCCGATCATGTTGATGCGGCCACCGGGGATTTCGGCGGCCATCGCCTTCATCGGCAATTCGGCGGCACGGGCGCCGAACTTGGCGATCGGCTCCGGAACCTCGCCCTGTTCGGGGTCGCCGATCACCAGGCTGCCCGCGGCCAGCGGCAACTCGGCGGCGAATCGGTTGATGTTGCCCCAGTCAAACGCCACCAGGAGATCGTAATGATCATCCAGCGAGGAAATTGGCCGCGACGAGATGCGCAGCAGGGCGGCGGCTTCGCCGCCACGGATCTGCGGTCCCATGGACCGCGTCATCAGGCCGTAGTACCCGGCCTTTGACGCCGCATCAAGCAGGATCTGGCCTGCCGTCATTGCTCCCGCGCCGCCGCTTCCGGTCAGCGCAACCGATACAGAATACCCCGCCATGATTCCTCTCGCTGATTCTCGATAGAATTTTTACCCAGGCGAGGCGCACCCCGCTTTTAGCGGGGCGCACTCTAACAAATGATTACCGCTATTGTCATGGACTGAGCTTGCCGTTGGGAAAGAATTCGTCACAAAAATTTTGTAGAGGCAGTGTTTTGCAACGAAAAGGTTACTTTTTCTTTCTTCTGACAACCTTGCCGGGTTCTTTTGTCGCTTTGGTCGCTTCAATGGGTTCGGCGTCGGGGTCTGGCGGCAGCGGGATTGGCGCCCGCGCCATGAAGTCTGGCATATGCACGCCGAAGCCGATGGTATGGTCCGGGTTGTCCAACTCGCCGATACCCAACCGGTCCACCCGGCCCGGTGCCGGCTTGCGTCCGAAGCGATCGCGATCGCGTTCGGGCCGCCGCGCCTCGGTTGCCGCCGGCGGCTTCGCCGGTCTTGCTGGTTCGGATCGTTCTGGCCGTTCGGATCGTTCTGGCCGCACTGACCGTTCCGGTCGCTCTGACCGTTCCGGCCGTGCTTGCGGTGGCCGTTCCCGCGGGCTCTTGCGCTCTGGGCCGTTGCGCTCGCCGCGGTCCTTCGCCCCGCCGCGCTCCGGCCGTTTGCCGCGACGCCGCGCCGAGCCATCCATGTCTAACGGCAGCTCCGGCAGGCCCTCGACCGGGATGCGCGGTATCTCCTTGCCGATCAGCGAGACGATGGCACCGACGAATTTTCCGTCGTCAGGCGTGGCGATGGTGAACGACCGGCCGCTCTTGCCGGCGCGGCCGGTGCGACCGATGCGATGGACATAGTCTTCGGCGTGATGCGGCACATCGAAGTTGAATACGTGCGACAGGTCGAGGATGTCGAGGCCGCGGGCTGCCACGTCCGAGCACACCATCAGGCGTACCGACCCGGTCTTGAAGCGCTCCAGCGTCTCGGTGCGGGCCGATTGCGCCATGTCGCCGTGCAGTTGGACGACATCGAAGTCGTGCTTGGCGAGCGAGCGGAAGAGGATGTCGACATCGCGCTTGCGGTTGCAGAAGATCAGCGCGTTGCGGACATCTTCGAGGCGGATCAGGTGACGCAGCGCTTCGCGCTTGTCGATGTCTTCGCAGACCACCAGGAACTGGTCGACGGTGGCCGCCGTCGACGCCTGCGGCGCCACCGAGATTTCCTTGGGGTTCATCAGGAAGGCGTCGGCGAGGCGGCGGATCTCCGGCGCCATGGTGGCCGAGAAGAACAGTGTCTGGCGGATCTTCGGCAAAAACGAGACGATGCGTTCGACATCGGGGATGAACCCCATGTCGAGCATGCGATCGGCCTCGTCGATGACCAGCACCTTGACGTCATTGAGCAGGATCCGTCCGCGTTCGAACAGATCCATCAGCCGTCCCGGGGTGGCGACCAGCACATCGACGCCGCGGTCGAGAAGTTTTTCCTGGTCGACGAAGCTTTCGCCGCCGATCAGTTTGGCCATGGTCAGGCGATGATATTTTCCATAGCGCTCGAAACTTTCCGAGACCTGGGTGGCCAGTTCACGGGTCGGTGCCAGGATCAGCGAGCGCGGCATGCGCGCCTTGGCGCGGCTGCCGGCGAGGATCTCGATCATCGGCAGGGTGAAGCCGGCGGTTTTTCCGGTGCCCGTCTGGGCGACGCCGAGAACGTCCCGGCCCATCAGAATCACCGGTATGGCCTGCGTCTGGATCGGAGTCGGCGTGCTGTAACCAGCCTCTTCCACGGCCCTCAGCGTTTCGGGGCCCAGGCCTAGATCGGCAAATGTCATGTCTGTTTTTGAATCCGGCAAATCCGTAGCGGTCAGGCAATCTCAGGGGCAACGGGAAAGACCGTGCGTCGCGGGATAATAGTGAGTCAATCGTTGCTGTCAAATATATGGTTGGGGTCAGGGTCGCTTTGGCTTAGGTTTTTCGCCACACTAGTTAGAGAGGCGGCGGCAAATGCGGATTTCAGCGGAACGATCCTGCCTGATGATCGTCGATTTGCAGGAAAATCTGGCGCCGGTGACCACCGATCCGAGACGGGTGATCCGCGGCTGCAGCCTGCTGTTGCGCGCGGCGAAACGGCTGGGGGTGCCGGCCATGGTCACCGAGCAATATCCCAAGGGCCTGGGCCCGACCATGGTCGACTTGCGGGAATGGATGCCGGCCGAGGGGGCGTTCAGCAAAATGGCCTTCAGCTGCGTCGAGGATGCCGCGATCATGGCGCATCTGGCGGGAACCGGCCGCCGGCAGGTGGTGGTGGCCGGGATGGAGGCCCATGTCTGTGTGCTGCAGACGGCCCTCGGGCTGAAGGAGAACGGCTATGACGTGTTCGTCGTCGCCGACGCCTGCGCCTCGCGGCGTGCTGAAAGCGAAACCCTGGCCTGGTGGCGGCTGCAGCAGTCGGGGGTGGCCCTGGTGTCGCTGGAGATGGTCTATTTCGAATGGCTGAAACAGGCCGGCACCCCCGAATTCAAGGAGCTGGTGGCACTGATAAAATGACCCGTTCGCCTTTGCTTCTCTGCCCCGGTCTGCTCAATGACGCGGCGTTGTGGCGCCACCAACTGGACTGCCTGGCCGACCTCGCCGATGCACGGGTGACCGATATGACCGGCGCCGACAGCCTTGCCGCCCTGGCGGCCAGGGCGCTGGCCGAGGCGCCGCCCCGCTTCGCCCTTGCCGGTTTGTCGATGGGGGGCTATCTGGCCTTTGAGATCGTGCGCCAGGCGCCCGGACGGGTAACCCGTCTGGCGCTGTTCGACACCACGGCGCGGCCGGATGCTCCCGAGGCCACCCAGCGTCGCCGCGATCTCATCGACATCGCCCGGCGCGGCGGCTTCTCCAGGATCCCACCGCAACTTTTGGCCGCACTCCTGCACCCGAAACATGTCGACGACCCGGCCATCCGCGGTGCCGCCCTGGCCATGGCCGAGCGGATCGGCGCCGAGGCCTTCATCGCCCAGCAGACGGCGATCATGAAGCGGCCGGACAGCCGGCCCGGCCTCGCTGTCATCGCGGTGCCGACCCTGGTGGTCTGCGGACGCCAGGACAGCCTGACGCCGCCGGCGGTGATGGCGGAGATCGCCGACGGTATCCCAGGGGCGCATTTCGTGGTGGTCGAGGACAGCGGTCATCTGACGCCGCTGGAACAGCCGGTGGCGACCTCGGCCCTGATGCGGTACTGGTTACAGGTTTAAGGCTTTCGTCGCAGCATTTCCGCCGCCTCGGCCAGCCACAGGCGCAGCGCCGCGGGAGATTCGATGGTATGGCCGGCGGCGGTGGGCTGGTCGGCGTCGCCGACGCGGACGCTCAGCCCCCCCATCTCGTGAACCATTCTGAAGCCGTCCTCGTCGGTGCGGTCGTCACCGGCAAAGAACGGGACGCGGCCGGCGAAGGGCGGGATGGCCATGAATTCGCGGATGGCCGTTCCCTTATGGATATCGCGCGGTCTGAACTCGAAGACCATTTTGCCTTCCAGTAACTCGAATCCGCGATGGCGGACGGCCGCCGCATCGACGATGCGGCGCAGTTGGGCGAAGGCCGAAGGCACCTGACGATAATGGATGGCCAGGGCCGGCCCCTTGTTCTCGAACTCCACGCCGGGGATTTCAGCCACCGCCTCCTGCAGCAGGCGACGCAGATTGCCCACCGGCGGCAGCGGCTTCTTGGTGCCGTGGCGCAGGCCGTCGGGGGTGACGATTTCCAGGCCGTGCAGGCCGGCCGCGGCCGGCCGCAGCGGTTCGAGCAGGGTGCGCAGTTGCTGAACCTGTCGCCCGCTGACCACCGCCAAGGCGCCATGGGCGGCGGCGCGCAGCGATGACAGTGTCGGAACCAGTCCCTCCGGTACGTCGACATGGGATGGGCTGGCGGCGATGTCCAGCAGGGTTCCGTCGAGATCAAGAAACCATGCCCAGTCGGCCCTGGGGCGAGGCAGAGGGGGCGGCTGGGACTGAAGGGCGGGTTCGGTCATGTCCCAACAGGTATGATGCCCGACGGCACCGTCAAGGGCCCCTGGTGGGGGAGGCGATCATCCTCCGGAGAGCTGGCCTTTGCGCTGACGGTATTCCGCAAGGCGCGTCTGGCGGTAGGCTTCGGCGAGGCGCTTGGCCGCCGTGCGCTCTTCGGCGACCCGCGGGGTTGCCGGCGGCGGCATCGCGGCGGCGACGGCCGGTCCGGCGACCGGCGCGACCGTCTGGCGGGGCGGCGCCCAGGGCAGCGTGCCGAGGGGCGGGCGGGCCGCGTCCGTCGACGCCAACTGCAATCCCTCGTCGCGGTGTCCCAAAGCCTGCGTCCATGTGGTCATCAGCTTGGCCTTGTAGCCGCTGGCCAATTCGGGTGTCTGCGAATGGTACCAGGCGCCGGCGGTCGGCCAGTCGCCGGCGGTGCGGAAGAGGTCGATCAGGAACTGCGCGGCATAGGCGACGTTGGTTGCCGGCTCGAAGGCTTCGTCGAGGGAGCTGAAGGCATCGGGATGGGCCTGCAGATTGACCTGCATGCAGCCGACATCGATGTTGCGTACACCGTCGGCCTGCAGGCGCCGGACTTCGTCGACGGCGGCCCGTTTGGTCGGCAGGTATCGCCCTTCGCCCTCGGCGGTAACCGTCCACGGCCAGGCAAAACTTGCCCGCCGGTCGGCATCCCAGCGTCCCGATTCGACCAGCGATATGGCATGCAGCAGGCGCCGGGGGATGCCGTTGGCGGCTTCCTGCCGGGCGGTCTCTTCACCGCAGAGCTGTTGATCGGTGGCGGCCAGGGCCGGCTTGGCGGCGCCCGGCTGGCAGCACAGGCCGGCAACGATCAAGGTTAGATAAATTACGCGTCGCATGAGGCGTCCGTCCCATCAGCACTTTCGGAGAGGATTGCATGCGAGAGTCGTGCCACTTTTGCCATGCCACCTGCGCATGGCTAGGATGCGCAGGCCAGGAGGGCGGAAAAGCGCGGAAAATAAGTGGTATTACTACCTTTGAATATTTTTTATCTTGCAACGCAGCGTGAATTTGAATAGATTTTGCACTGCAGCAAATCGGGCGGTCTTTGACGGCCCACTTGTCTGCCTTTCTTGGACGTTTCCTCCCTAAACTTGGGCCGTGTCTTCGGACACGGCCTTTTTTCTTGCAAATCAATGGGCTGTTGGGGGCCAGCCGGAGGCCGGTATGGATCCTGGTAGGGATCGCGGTATGGAGATCTTGCCTAAGCGACCTTGCGAACGTGGGCAATCTCCTTGGCCCCAACGGGCCGAACGCAGTCGGCCGTCACTGTGGCCACGGAAACGGTCTCACCGTCGAGGGTAACGAATTCGACTTCAAACCCGGCACCGCCGCCATGGATCATCACGACCCAGCCGACATCACCGGCCTGCAAATGCGCCTCTGGCAAATCCTTCGTAAGGACGACCGGATCGAGTTCCTTTATCATTCGCAAACTCCTGGCAATGGTGCGATGGTCACCAGCTTGGGAACCTGCTGTCCAGACTCGATGAACCAGACAGATCGTATCCGGGGTTGTCTTCCATCCGGGGCTTCCAAACATGCTTCGATCATATACTTGGTCCCGAACTGCGTCTCCGTCATCGTCTCCACATCGGCGGCGATGACATGGCGGATCAAAGCCTCGCGCAAATTCTCGTAGTTCGATACATCGAAGCCGAACCGGTTGAGGAAAGCCGCTTTTGACCTGCCTGCCGGGTGGGTTGTAGAGAGCAGATAATCGGTCGGCTTTTTCTTCTCGACGATCGCCAAGTGCCTGTTTTACTCCCGATCGGTCAACGCTCTCTCCCCTTTCGGTATCCCAGCAGATTTCGGCTCCTCCATCAACACAAGTTGCGCCGAACGCCGGTTGCCGGGCTTCCCAGCGGCAGCCAGAGCGGCCTCCGCCGGGAAATCAGCCATTCTGCGGCCGTTTGCCACCATATACAGGTGTCCGGAGCCCCGGCCCCACCCCATCAAAGTCGGCGGATAAAGATCCACAATCCCCCGTCGGACGCGGATTGCACTCGGACCCGCAGTTCCTTTGCGGCCGCATCAAAATCGCCGAGAACGCCGAATTCGATGTCCACCGTGCCGGCCGCCCGCGCCCGCTCGATGCGACCGAGAAAGTCCGGTGTAGAAAAACAAGGGGCGATGTCGGTGAAGTAAATCTTGCCGACGGTCGGGCGGGAGCCGAAGCCGGAAAGGCGGGCTTCGGCCTTGCTGAAGGCCGTGACGCGTCCATCCGCCGCCAGGCGGACGGCTCCAAACGGCAAGTCGTCAATGGCGCCGGCCGGCAAAGCTTCGACGGCGCGGACCAGGGCGGGGGTGTCGAAATCAGGCAGATCGACCATGTCCTGCTTTCCCTCCGAGCTAAGGGCGTTGTAGGCAGTGTTTGTGAATGCCACGGCGGGCGCTGCAAGATAAACTGTGCCACAACCTGTGCCATTCACAGGGAACGCATAGCATATAATTTCTTATTCCGACATTGCGCAAATAAAGTTTGGAGAGAAAGATTTTTTTTGACTGCTGCAAATTGGCGGCAAGGCATCATCTGAAAATGGAATCTGGATCAGCAGCACGAGGAGCGATGTGCCTGACGGTGGGCGGTAAAATCGTGATACATGATTTAAAACACCATGATTTCAGGTAAAGTAATGGTATTTGCTGCTCCGATCCCTTGATGAGCAGAGGGGGTCTTGAGAAAGATGTCAGGGTCTGGGAAGCGTTTATTGTTGGTCGACGATGATCGCCTGATCTTGGCGACCATGACCGAAGGTTTGCGGTCTGAACGTTATGATGTCGACGCTTTCGGTGATACCGAAGAAGCGATTAATGCCATTGAGCTTAATCGCTATGACCTGGCCATCCTGGACATGCGCATGCCGCGGATGTCGGGCGTCGAATTGGCCCGTTGTATAAAGACTCGCTGTGATCTGCCGTTCATCTTTCTATCCGCCTACAGCGAGAGGGAAACCGTGGCCTCGGCCCTGGCTGAGGGTGCCCTCGGCTATGCCATCAAGCCGATTGACCTGCCCCAAATGGTGCCGACCATAGAGGCCGCGTTGGCACGGGCGAATGACCTCAGGGCCTTGACGGAAGCCAAATCGCAACTGCAAACGGCCCTGACCCTAGGCCGCAAGACCAGCACCGCCGTCGGCATCCTGATGGAGCGGAATGGTTTGGGGTATGAGGAGGCCTTCCAGGCCCTGCGCTCCGCCGCCCGTGCCAAAGGAATCAAGATGGAAGACCTGTCCAGCCAGATGGTGGATGCCTTGGGAATGTTGAATACCCTCGTCCCCCACCGTGGGCGGCATTAGAGTTCCCCTCCAGGGGGCAACAAACCTGACAGCGCCAGCTGAGCCGACACATTCGGTCCGTCCTGACGCAGGCTCAGCTTAGCCCGTTTGCTGGGAAGCAGGGTCAGCAGCAGGTTGAGGCCAGAGCCAAGACCCACCGCCCTGTCCAGATCGAACCCTGGCGGCAACAGGGCCGGCCCGTTGCCGAGGGTGACGACGGCGGTGTCTGCGTCCACGCTTAGGCCAATATCGACAAACGCCTCCGGCCGGTCAGCGGCGACGTGTTTCATGGCGTTGGAGAGTAATTCGTTGATGGCCAATGCCAGGGGAACCACATCCTCCGACGGGACCAAAAGATCCCGCCGATCCGGGGCGAGGTCAGCCCGGACAGGTACCTTGCCCGCATTCCTGCGCACCGCCGCGGACAAAAGGGAGCGCAGGCTCACCAGGGCGTCATTGCGGGAGCTTTGTAGCCCATAAGCTTCGGCGATGGAGTGGATCTGCTGGATGCTTTCCTCCATTGCGAAGGAAAGCTCTGGAAACCTGCGAATTCTCGTGCGGAGCAGGCCGGTCACCCCCTGAAGGTGATTCTTGATGCGATGATGAATTTCCTGCACCAAGGCATCGCGCTGGCGTTCAAGGCGGTCGATGCGCTCCGCCTCGCTTTTCCGTTCACTGTCGCGCAGAGCCTGCTCGAATTTCTTCTTTTCCGTAATATCGATGCCATAGCCGATCATGCCGTCGATTTCGCCATGCGCGTCATGGGTCAACCACAGCGACAGAAGGAAAAACAAAGGTCGGCCCGATTGGTGACGGGCCCGCACCTCGATATTGTGCTGTCCCTTAATGCGCAGAGGTCCGATGACGTCAGATAGAAGAAATTCCCGGTCCTCATCGAAATAGAGAATGGAAATATCGTGCCCGATGACTTCGTCGGTGCGGTAACCCAATAAATTTTCCGCTCCCTGGTTCCAATAGGTGATCTTACCGTCAAGATCCGCGCAAACGATCGAAGCGGGCGAGCGATAGATCACTTTCTCCTGCCTGGAGATAATTTCGTTGGACAGTTTCAGTTCCGTGACATCGGAAAGGCTGCCGATCAGGCCGGTACCGGCGCCGTCGTCCAGCGCCAGCCGTCTTAAATGGGTGATAACATCCCGCGTGACGCCATCGCCTTTGGCAATCATCCGTTCAACGGCTTGAATCTGACCTTCGGCGAGCACTTTTTTGTCGGACTCGGCGTACATCGTTGCCATGGCCGGGGAAAAGACATCAAAAGAGGTCTTGCCGACGACACTTCCAGGCTCAAACCCAAAGAACTGGTCAAAAGCACGGCTGCAGGCCAGATAACGTCCTTCTTGATCCTTGATAAAAACAGGGATGGGGATGTTGTCGAAAACGTTCTTCAGAAACTGCGCCGCCGCCGAAACCTTGCCTTCGGCCTGCCGGCGGATGGTGATGTCGGTATGGATGACCAGTGCCGCCGGCCCGTCCATCTGGAACGGTACCACGGACATGGCGAACCAGCGTCTTTCGGTCGGCGAATCACAAGGATATTCAAGATTGAAATTTGCCGCGCGGCCTTCCAGCACGGCCAGGATTCCATCGCGTGCCTGCCTGGCTTCCGCGGATAGCGCGTCAATGGCGGCGTCGCAGATCTCCAGGTAATTGACCCCAATTCCGGAGTTCGGGGCCGGCGCCCCGTGTATCAGGGCGCTCCGCCGCCAGGTTTCGTTGACCAGGACGATGACTCCATCGCGGTTCAGCACGGCAATCGCCGATGGCATGGCGTCCAGAATGCTCTGACCGAGTCTTTCGCCTGTGTCGAGGGGCCGTCCAGATGTCATCACAGACCGTATCCAAACCGGAGCCCACCCCCGCGGCGCCGCCCGGAACCGCTATGGACTTCCTTGTTCATAAGCTGTGCCGATTACAAGTTTAATTGGTGCATATTGCCGTTGCAAACTGCTCGAACTTTTCAAGTATCAGCGGTCGACTGTACAGAAAGCCCTGATATTCGTGGCAGCCTGAACTGGCGAGGAAATCGCGCTGTTCCTTCGTTTCCACACCTTCTGCAATGACGCCCAATTGCAGTCCCTGCGCCAAGGCCACGACCGTTCTGGCGATCGCCGCGTCATTGGCATCGGTGAGGATGTCATGCACAAAGGACTGGTCGATTTTCAGTTGGTCCAACGGCAGGCGCTTCAGGTAGGACAGGGAGGAATAGCCGGTGCCGAAATCATCCAGCGAGAAACCGACGCCCCTGGATTTGAGGGCAAACATCTTCTCGACGATATCCGTCAGGTTCTCCGCCAGCATGGTCTCCGTCAGTTCCAACTTCAGTCGTTGCGGATTGGCGCCCGTTCGGTCGAGAACGGCGAGCACCTGATCGACGAAATCCCGCTGCCGGAACTGGTGGACGCTGACATTGACCGCCACCGTCAGATCGGCCAACCGAGGCCGTGTGGCCCAACAGGCCAGCTGTTCGCAGACGGTATCCAGGACCCAGTGGCCGATGGGCAGGATCAATCCGGTTTCTTCGGACAAGGGAATGAAGTCGGCGGGCGATACTATGCCGCGTGCGGGGTGCTGCCAGCGGACCAGGACTTCCGCCCCGATAATCTGCCCTTCGCCGCTCACCTGGGGCTGGTAATGCAGGAAAAACTGACCTTCATTCAAGGCCAGGTGAAGCTCGGCCTCCATCCACATCCGCGCCGTTACCGCCTTTTCCATTTCCGGATTGAAAAATCGCAAGGCATTTCGTCCGGCCGCCTTGGCTTTGTGCAAGGCGAGATCGCTCTGTTTCAACAGGTCGTCGGCGTTGGTGTTCAGTTCCGTAAACAAGGTCGCGCCGATACTTGCCGTGCAATGATAGCGAACATCACCGAATTGATAGGGCTGTCCGAGTTTTTGCATCAGTCGGCTGCCGACGCTTTCAACCAGGGCGGCGGCGTCCGTTTCACTAGCGCTCAGGTTTTCCAGCATCAGGACAAATTCATCGCCGCCCAGTCTGGCCAGGGTATCGCCGGGTCGAACGAATTCAATCAAGCGTTCGGCCGCCGTTTTCAGCAGCGCGTCTCCAGATTTAATGCCGAGGGTGTCATTGATTTTATTAAAGTGGTCGAGATCAA
This sequence comes from Rhodospirillaceae bacterium, assembly GCA_013349665.1. Lineage (GTDB taxonomy): Bacteria > Pseudomonadota > Alphaproteobacteria > Rhodospirillales > Magnetospirillaceae > DUZF01. The sequence continues at coordinate 16,465 of DUZF01000024.1, forward strand.
TGACCAGCAGTGCACCAAAATAGCCGCTGCGCAGGCTGGTGGTTCTGGCCAGCTTCAAACGGTCGATGAACAGCACCCGGTTCGGCAGGCCGGTAAGCTGGTCAAAGTAGGCCAGGCGGTTGATCCTTTCCGCAGCCGAGTTGCGTTCGCCGATGTCGTGTACAATGGAAAACAGTAGCCGTCTGCCGCCCAGCTCCATCGGTTTCGAGTAGACCTCCACTTCGCGGATGTCTCCTGAGGCCAGCCGATGACGGAAGTGGAAGAAGTTCCTTTCCTCGCGCAGCGCCCTTTGCCGCTCGGTGGTAATTTCGTCAGGCGATAATACATTGATCTGAATTATCGACATGCCGACCAGGGAGTCCTGTGTGTAGCCGTAATAGGCGGCGGCGGCCTCATTGGCGCCCAGGATTTCCCCCGTCGCCGGCTCGATGATCAGCATGACGGAGCCATTTTTTTCAAAAAATTCACGAAACGGGAAGTCGCCCTCAGCCAGTTCCTTATCGGATATCATCTGACCTTTCGCCTCGCCGGACTGTGCCGGTGGGCTTGGTAAACTGTTGTTTGTGAGTTGATTGCTTGTGTTTTTTGAATTATGGAAAATATTTGAATATAAGTCCCGCGCAAATGAGGCAAGATTTGCCGCATTTAGAATATAAGCCTGAAAATCCTCCGCATCTGCCCCTTTAAGGGCGGCGAAGTCTACTTCGTCAAAAAAATCATTTATTGCGACCGCTTCCTCCATGGTCAGGCAGCTGAAACAACCAAGTAGCGACAGCTTGATGGACAAGGATGCCATGACGGACAAGAACGGATTGTCATGGATCGCCACCGTTGCTTTTTTGGCCGGCCTCCGGGGGAAGTCGGTGAAATAGCAGTCAACATTGGACATTCCGCCCGCGCGGGCCATGACGGCCTGGGCAAAGCGTTCGGCAAACTTCTTTTGCCTTGCCGCGCTTTTCATGGCGCTCCTCCAGATTCATTTTCCGCGGCGGTGCCACCGGCCATCATCCGATCGCAGAGCCCGACGGCGTCTCGGCTCATCTGCAAGGTCTGGGCGGCGTCGCGGCTGGCTTCGGTGAGATTTGCCTCAACCCGGCCGAGGCAATCACCGATTTGAGCGATGCCGGCGGCGAGGGTTTGGATCTGTGATCTGAACACCATCATCGACCGACGTAACGTCACCATGCTTGACGACATTTCGGTGGTCGCGCTGTTCAGTCGCGCAATCGCTTTGCCGCTATGGGTCATCGGCCGATCCTCCGCTTACTCCGGCGCCCGCGCGGGATCTGGTCAAGGAAGCGGCGTCAGTAAGGTCGTTGTTGAACATGAAATATCTCCCCAATACCCGAGAGAACACTCATCAACCAATCGACACGGAAGACGAGCCGGGCACTGGGGCTCAGTTGGCGGATCACAGACGCGGACAGGGTCGGGATCTCATCCAAACACCGATGGCATCCGATTCTTGGGGCGCCATCTCTATAGGATATGCTTAGCCAGCCGCGGTCATGATGCAAGACAAAATTTGCGCCGAGGCAAACCCCTGCTTGTCATCGGCGCCTTTAATCGGCGACGTCTCCGCGGTCGAGAGTTGCCTGGATCAGGGCTATCAATGCGGAATCGTCATAAGGTTTCTGGAGTGAGGGCATGTCCAGATAATGTGACGGCAAAATCTCCTCGGGGAGGTAGCCGGTCAGGAAAATCACCGGGATGCCGCGGCCACTCAGCAGGTCGGCGACGGGATAGACCATCTGATTGTGCAGATTGACGTCCAGAACAGCAATGTCGATGACCTCGCTATCCGCCAAAGCCAGGGCCTCTGTGACGGTCGATGCCGGGCCGACGATGTCGATGCCGTGGTCGGCGAGAAGGTCTTCAAGGCCGATCAGGGCCAGAACATTGTCCTCGGCGACCAGGGCGCGATGTTTATTCATCAACGGCTTTTCCAGCGCAATGTCGGCGCCTCGTCAACGGGGCGCATGGTCACATGCCCTCCAACGGGTCGGTGGGGAAATCGGTGAAGAGGACGATGCCGACAAGGTGGCTGACGGTATGGCCGTCCTCGGACAGGGGCAGGATCAGCCGGTCGAAACGGGTGGCCGGGCCATCGCCCAGCTTGTGGCGCAGCCAGTCGTAGACCGGCAGTCGCGAGCGCCCGGTCTGGGCATAGGCGGCGGGCAGAGAGCCGACGACGTCATCCTCCGGCCCGGTCACGAACATTCCCTCCAGCGGTCGGCCGAGCCGGTCGGCGAGATCCCGCCCCACCGACAGCAGGCGAAAACGCGGCGACCCGCCGTCGCAATCGGCGGCGGCGACGAAATGGCAGGCCTTCCGCTCGGCGATCAGGGCTTCGGCATGGTCGATGCGGGGCAGAGGGTCGCAACCGCGCAATCGCCGCCACAAGGCCAGACATCCCTTCAATTCCGGCTGGTCGAGCCGAGCCAGCATCCTGGTCGACAAGGCGTCTTCGCGCTCTTCGAAGGCGTGGCGGCGGGCCAGACGGGCACTGACCGCCGCGGCGATTGCGGCCGGGCTGACCGGCCGCGGCAGGGTGTCGGCATCGCCCGCCGTCCCGCCTTGGCCGAGGAACAGCATCGGCAGTTTCGGGCGCTCGATGCGCAGCCGTTCAGCCAACCCGCCGCCGCCGCCATCGGGCAGGGTGGCGCTGGCGATGGCCAGATCGAGGGCGGGAACGCTGTAGGACAGCGCCAGCGCCGCTTTGCCGTTGCCGGCTTCGATCACCCGATAGCCGAGGGCTCGCAGCGTCTGGGCGGCGAGAATGCGCGTGGCCTCGTTTTCCTCGGCCAGCAGGATGACGCCGCCGCGGTGCGTTTCCGCCGCCGCGGTCGCAGGGGCTGGGACGGCGGCGCGCGGCAGGTAGACCTCGATCGTCGTGCCGCTGCCGGGGGCGCTGTCGATGCGCAGGGCACCGCCGGCGCGGAGGGCGAAGTCGTTGGCCATGGCAAGGCCGAGGCCGGTGCCGCGCTCCGGCTCCTTGGTGGTGAAGAAGGCTTCGGTGGCGCGGGCCTTTACCTCCGGCGGCATGCCGGTGCCGGTATCCTGCACCGAGAGGACGACGTAATCGCCGTCAGCCAGGGTGACGCCCCTGACCTCCCGGGTGGGCGAATTGCGGGCGGCGATCAGCAGTCGCCCCCCCGCCGGCATGGCGTCGCGGGCGTTGACAGCGAGATTGATCAGCACTGTCTCCAGTTCACCCCGATCGAGGATGATCGGCCAGACGTCTTCCGCGACGGCGAACTCGCATTTGATGCCGCCTTTGAGCACCGCGCGGAGGAGGGGCTCGACTTCCGCCATCAGGGACGACGGCGAAAGGGCTTCCAGCTTCCTGCCTCCGGGGCGGATGAAGGTCAGCAGCCGGCGCGTCAGCGATGTCGCGTGTTCGATGGCGCGGCGTCCCTCATCGATGACCAGGTGGTGGCGGGGATTGTCGTTGCCGCTGGCCAGCAGGTCGTATCCGTTGCGGACCGCCTGCAGGACATTGTTGAAATCATGGGTGATGCCGCTGGTCAGGTAACCCAGCACCCCCAGCTTCTGCGCCTGTACCAGGGCCGCCTGAGCCTCCTCGCGCCGTCCGATTTCCGCGCTCAGTTCCTGTGACGCATCGGCGAGAATGCGGGTCTGTTCGGCCAGGCGGAACCGCAGTTCGCGACAATAGCGCTCCAGCGCGGCCTCACGGCTCTCATCCACGCCGGATAAAACCAGGGTCGAAAGGATTCCTTCGCGGTCGGATTGCGCCATCACGCTCCCCCCAGCTGTGGCGTTATTGATAGGTCAGGCTGCCTCACTGTCAAGTTGTCAACCGCGACGACCGGCCAGTCAGACGCCTTGCCCAGCAGGGTGACCGGCAGGCTCGGGCCGAAACTGAAGGATCTTGGACGGCAGGGAGGCGGCAACTCGCCTTCCGTCCATTTCATCAGCATAAAAGCCAATTCGGAGGGCGGCGGCGCTTCGGCCTTCGGCACCACGAAGGCCTTGAGGCGAGTGCCTTCCTCCGGTCGCATCAGCCGCACCGCGGCATCGGCCACCAGGGGATGGCGCCGCAAGGTCGCGGCGATTGCGGCCGGCGAGACATTCACGCCACCCACCTGGACCATGGCGTCGCGACGGCCGAGGGGGTGGAACAGCCCTTTCCCTAAGTCTTCCAGCCGGTCGGGAAGCACTGCGCTCGCCGCCGTGCCGCCGGGCAGCGTGCGGGTGATGATGTCGCCGCCGTCCCAGCGCCAATGGGGCAACAGCCGAAATCCGGCATCGGGATCGTCGCGCCAGCCGAGGCCCGCAGTTTCCGTCGCGCCAAATACTTCGACCAGCCTGAGGCCGGCGGCGGCGACGGCGATGGCCACCTCGGCCGGGCAGGCGGCTGTCGAGGTGACGCCAACGATATCGGGCGGTGCCGGGGATGGCGCGCGGGCGGCTTCGCGCCAGTAGTCGGGATGACCGACGATCAGATCGCCCGACCGCCATAACCCGGCCAGTGCTGCCGGAGAATGCGGTCGCAGGTCGAGGACGGGGATGTCGCTAAGGGCCCGCGGCAGCAGAATGGTGAAGAGGAAGCCGTAAATGTGATGGGCCGGCACGGCCGTCAGCACCCGCCGGCGACCGGGAAGCAATGCGGCGAAGACGCTGGCTTCCTGCTCCAGGCCGGCGAGGTCGTGGCGGCAGGTTTTGGCCGTGCCGGTGCTGCCCGAACTGCGAAAGCCGATTGTTTGTGCGTCGGCGGACAAGCGGCGACGGCAAATGTCCCGCCATTGGCCGAAGCTGTCGAGATCCAGCAGTCGGTCGCCGTCGTCGCCCGCTTCCGTGCCCAGCGCTTCGGCCAATGCCGCGGCCATCCGCAGGCGCTCGAGCGAATCCGCGCCGAGGCCTTCCTCGCCGAGCAACAGATCGTCCTGCCATCCTCCGGGGGGGTGGACGGCAGGCCCGCCCGGACGCATGGAGGCCAGTTCGGCGGCCAACAGGTCGGCGGCGAAACGACGCAGCGCGCCGGATTGCTGCCACCAAGCGTTCTGACCGGAGGACGCCAGGCTGTGCTCAGTCACGGAGCCTCACCTCAACACCCGAACAGACAGTCGTCGGCCGACGAGGCGGGAACTGGGGTGTGTTTGTTCCCTAAACTTGGGCCATGTCTTCAGACACGGCCCTTTTTCCTTTTTAGGGGCGTTCGGTGTTGAGGACGCGCCAGAACTTGTCGTCCAACAATGCCGGAACGGCGATGGTCCGCAGTTCGCTTTCCTTGCCCTGGAAGGCCAGACGGGCATGCAGAATGCCATCGACGGCGGTCATCACATGGACGACTTCCCACCAGCGCTCGACGCGATCGCCGGC
>DUZF01000025.1 GCA_013349665.1 Rhodospirillaceae bacterium
TCGGCGGTATAGCGGGTTCCAAGCCGGCGCTCGATGCCGCTGACCAGGATGGCGGGATGCCCGGCGACGCGGGCGGCACCGGCGGCCCGTTCGGCAAACGGTGCCATGCCGGCCTCCGCTTTCAGGGGATTTTGCGGGCTGACCAGCCACCACACCTCATCCAGGTCCAGGCGGCGCAGAGCCTCGAGGCTGATATGGCGGTGACCGTCATGGGCGGGATTGAACGAGCCGCCCAGCAGACCTACCCGGCGCCGCCGGCGGTCGCCCCAGGGGGTCGGCGGCGGACGCCCGCTCAAGGGCGGGTCTGACCCGAGCCTCTGACCACATATTTGAAACTGGTCAGTTGCTCGACGCCGACCGGCCCGCGGGCATGCAACTTGCCGGTGGAGATACCGATTTCGGCGCCCATGCCGAACTCGCCGCCGTCGGCAAACTGCGTCGAGGCGTTGTGCAGCAGGATGGCGCTGTCGACACCGGCGAAGAACTCCGCCGCGGCGGCATCGTCGGCGGTGACGATGGCCTCGGTATGATGCGAGCCATAGCGCTCGATATGGTCGATTGCCGCGCCGACCCCGTCGACCACCTTCACCGCGATGATGGCGTCCAGATACTCGGTTCGCCAGTCGGCCTCGGAGACCGGCCGCACCCTCGGATCGACGGCCTGGGTGGCCTCGTCGCCACGCACCTCGCAGCCCGCCGCCAGCAGGTCGCCGACCAGCACCGGCAGATGGCTGACCGCCACCCGGCGGTCCACCAGCAGCGTCTCGGTGGCGCCGCAGATGCCGGTGCGGCGCAGCTTGGCGTTGATGACGATGCGCCGCGCCATCTCCAGGTCGGCGGCGCCGTCGACATAGGTGTGGCAGATTCCTTCGAGATGCTGGAACAGCGGAATCCGGCTTTCGGCGATCACCCGTTCGATCAGCGACCGTCCGCCGCGCGGCACGATGACGTCGATATGCTCGGTCATCCCCAGCATAATGCCGACCGCCGCCCGGTCTGCCACAGGCACCATCTGGATGACTGCCGCCGGTAGACCGGCGGCGACGAGGCCATGGCGCAGACAGTCGACGATCGCCCCCGACGAGTTCCAGCTTTCGCTGCCGCCACGCAGGATGGCGGCGTTGCCGGCCTTCAGGCACAGGCCGCCGGCATCGGCGGTGACATTGGGGCGGCTTTCGTAAATGATGCCGATGACCCCCAGCGGCACCCGCACCCGGGCGATATCCAGGCCGTTGGGCCGGGTCCAGCGGGCCAGTTCCTGGCCAATGGGATCGGCCAACCGGGCGATGTCCTCGAGCCCCGCGGCCATCGCCTCGATGCGTTTGCCGTCCAGCATCAGGCGGTCCTTGAGCGATGCCGCCAGTCCCTTGGCCTCGGCCTTCGCCATGTCGACGTCATTGGCTGCGGCGATCACCCCGCTCTGCTCGCGCAGACGGGCCGCGGCCACCGTCAAAGCCTTGTTCTTCTGCTCCGTCGAGGCCCGCCCGACCTCCCTTTGGGCAGCCCGCGCCGCATCGCCCAAAGCGCGCATGGTCCGCTCGATATCGCTCATGTCTCGATCACCAGGTCGTCGCGGTGGATCATCTCGTCCGGACCACGATACCCCAGCCGGCCTTCGAAATCGCCACTTTTGCTGCCGATGATGCGCCTCGCGTCATCGGAGGAGTAGGCGCTCAGGCCGCGGGCCACCGGACGCCCGTCGCCGTTGACGACGATCACCGCGTCGCCTTTCTGGAAATCGCCGTCGACCGCCGCCACGCCGGCCGGCAGCAGGCTGCGGCCCTGCAGCAACGCCCGACAGGCGCCGGCATCGGCGACCAGCCTGCCCTGAGGCTGCACGGCGCCGGCGATCCATTGCTTGCGGGCGGTCAGCGGCTCCTGGCTGGCTTCGAACCAGGTGCAGCGCCCGCCCTCCTCGATGGCTCGCAGGGGATGCAGCGGCTTGCCCGGCGCGATGGCCATGCGGCAGCCGGCGGCAAGGGCGATGCGGGCGGCCTGCAACTTGGTCACCATGCCGCCCGAGCCGAGGGCGCTGCCGGGATCGCCGGCCATCGCCTCGATTTCCGCCGTCAGTTCGCGCACCTCGGGAATGAAGCGGGCGTTTTCGTCGCGCCGGGGGTCGGCGGTGTACAGCCCATCGATATCGGAAAACAGCACCAGCGCGTCGGCACCGACCATCTGCGCCACCCGGGCCGCCAGGCGGTCGTTGTCACCGAAACGGATTTCCTGGGTGGCTACCGTGTCATTTTCGTTGATCACCGGCACCGCTCCCAGTTTGAGCAGCGTCTCCAGGGTGTTGCGGGCATTGAGATAGCGCCGCCGGTTATCCGAGTCATCCAGGGTCAGCAGCACCTGCGCCACCGACATGCCGTGCTCGGCCAGCGCCTCCTGATAGGCATGGGCGAGGCGGATCTGCCCGCTGGCCGCCGCCGCCTGTTTTTCGTCCAGCCGCAACGGCCCATCGGGCAATTGCAGATGACGCCGGCCGAGAGCGATGGCGCCCGAGGTGACGACGATCATGTTGATGCCGCGGCGGCGGCAGGCGGCGATGTCTTCCGACAGCGCCGTCAGCCAGGGGCGGTTGATGGTGCCGTCACGGCCGACCAGCAGGGACGAACCGATCTTGATGACCAGGCGCCGCGCCCCGGCCAGTCCGCCGCCGGTCACGCGTCGTCCTCCTCGTCCTCGTCGTCCTCGTCCTCGTCGTCGTCGTCGACGCCGTTGGCCGCCACCCATTCGGGCTCATCGGTGTCGTCATCGTCATCTTCGTCATCATCGTCGCCAAGCGCCGGACGCCAGCTGCCGGTCTTGCCGGCCCCAAGGGCGGCGCTGGCCGCCAGCGGGCCGGCGCCGGCGGCTTCACGGCTGGCGGTGATCTCCGCCAACAGGGCAAAACAGACCTCCCTGACGCCGATGCCGCTGGCACCCGACATCGGCATGACCTTGGCCCCGTTGCTGGCTGCGGCCAGGGAGGCCAGGGCGGCTTCGATGGCTTCCGGGGTCAGCGCGTCGCATTTGTTGAGAACCAGCAGTTCCGGCTTGGCATCAAGACCACCGCCGTATTGCAGGAGTTCCTCGCGCACCACCCGATAGGCCTCGGCGACATCCTCCTGCGTGCCGTCGACCAGATGCAAAAGCACCCGGCAACGTTCGACATGGCCGAGAAAACGATCCCCCAGCCCGGCACCGGCATGGGCACCCTCGATCAGCCCGGGAATGTCGGCGATGACAAATTCCTGTTCCCCCACCAGGGCGACCCCGAGATTGGGATGCAAGGTGGTGAACGGATAGTCGGCAATTTTCGGCCGGGCCCGCGTCGAGGCGGCGAGGAAGGTGGATTTGCCGGCATTGGGCAGACCCACCAGACCGCAATCGGCAATCAGCTTGAGACGCAGCCAGACCCATAACTCCTCACCCGGCCAGCCGGCGTCGGCGCGCCTGGGCGCCCGGTTGGTCGAGGATTTGTAATGGGCATTGCCGAAGCCGCCGTCGCCGCCCTTCAACAGGACGATGCGCTGGCCGGCGGCGGTAAGATCAGCCAGCACCTCCTCGCGATCGGCGGTCAGGATCTGGGTTCCCACCGGCACCTTGAGAACGATGTCCCCGCCCTTGCCGCCGGTCTTGTTGCGGCCCTGGCCATGGTGACCGGTCTCGGCCTTGAAATGCTGCTGATAGCGGTAGTCGATCAGGGTATTGAGATTGGCCACGCAATGGACCAGCACATCGCCGCCGCGGCCGCCGTCGCCGCCGTCCGGGCCGCCGAATTCGATGAATTTTTCGCGCCGGAAGCTGCAGGCCCCTGCACCGCCGTCACCGCTTTTGATAAAGATCTTGGCCTGGTCGAGGAATTTCATGGCAGCGGACACCCAAGAAAAAAGGGGAATGGCGGACCATTCCCCTGTTTCCGAGCGGATGGCATGGCGGGGAACGGCCGGCGTCAGGCCTCCGACTGGACCGATACAAAGGTGCGGCCGGCGGCTTTCTTGGCAAACACCACGCGCCCGACAGTGAGCGCGAACAAGGTGTGGTCAGTGCCGATGCCGACATTGGCACCCGGATGGAATTTGGTGCCGCGCTGCCGGACAATGATATTGCCCGGAATGACCGCTTCGCCGCCGAACTTCTTGACGCCGAGACGTTGACCGGCGGAGTCGCGACCGTTGCGGGAACTGCCGCCTGCTTTTTTATGAGCCATCGAAAAACTCCTCTCGTGCGGATCAGGCGCCGGCGATGCCGGTGATGCGCAGGACCGTCAGATGCTGGCGGTGACCCTTCTTGCGGCGGTAGTTCTGGCGCCGCTTCTTCTTGAAGATGATCACCTTGTCGGCACGGGTCTGTTCCAGCACCGTCGCCGTGACACTGGCGCCGGCCACCATGGGCGCGCCGATCTTGTCACCGACCATCAGAACCTGATCGAGGGTAACGGTGTCGCCCGCCTCGCCAGGCAGTTTCTCGACGCGGATAACGTCGTTGGCAGCAACTTTGTATTGCTTGCCGCCGGTCTTGATGACTGCGAACATGACTCTCTACCACTTAAACGAAATAAACGGCGGCGAACCGCATGGTCCGCCGCGAGAGGCCGAAATATACCGGCGGCGCTCCGCCTGTCAAATGGAATTGTCGGCAACCACACCCGCGACCGGCGTCAAAGCGGTTGCGGCGGCCACGGCCTTCGTCTAAAGTCCGCGCCTTGCCGATGCGGAGGGGTGCCGGAGTGGCCGATCGGGGCGGTCTCGAAAACCGTTGTACCTTCGCGGGTACCGTGGGTTCGAATCCCACCCCCTCCGCCACCCGCCCGTAAGTCATTGTAAAGACTTTTCAATGGGTTAGGGCCTCTCATGATGCTCCACATCGTGAGGCCACAATGACACTCCACAGCCATTGCACGCGCCGAGACGGGCGCTACTACTTTCGGGTTCGCATTCCCACCGATCTGGTTAAGATGCTGGGCCGCTCAGAGATCCGGAAGAGCCTCGGCACCAGCGACCCCAAAGTCGCCCGTCGTCGTGCTGTCCGCGCTTCGGGCGGCGCACTGAGACTGTTCGACCGTTTAAGACTGGGGGGCGACATGCTGACGCCGGAGATGATCGCCGACATCGTTCGAAGCTTCTACGAGAACTGGCTTAATGAGGACAACTGGGCGCGGCACCTTTCCCAGATCGTCCCGGAGATGGCCGAGGAGTTGACGCGCAGCATGAAGGAGCGCGCCAGCAAGGAGCAGACGATCATCGACAACCTCGCGCGCTGCAACATCGATGACGTCCGAATCTACGCCGACAACTTCCTCGTTGACGTCGATATGGGCGACGAGATCGATGAAGAAGGCGTCGAATACCGCGACCTTTGCCACGGTCTGCTTCGCGCCCTGTTGGAAGTGTCCAGGCGTGCCGCAGAACGGGATCGCGGTATCTTCTACGGACAGCCAACCGATCCTCTGGTATCACCGCCGCCTTCACCACCTCCGGTCTGGACGGCGACACCCGCCACCCGACCACGGACCGACTTGGGGCCGGAAAGTCGGCTGGACTGCCTTGCGCATGTCGATGCCTTCCTTGCCGAGAAAAAGAACCTTACGGCAAAATCGAAGGCCGATTACCGCAAATCGCTGGCCACCTTCGCCGAGGTCATCGGATCGAAGTCGGTGGCCGACGTTACCGCCGCCGATGTCGTCAAGTTCAAGAACGCGCTGCTGATCACGCCGAAGGATTTCCGCAACCGGTTGAAGGTCGAGACGGTTGCCAAGGCTATCGAGAAGAACAAGGCACGGTCCCAACCGCTTGACGTCCTTGACGCCAAAACCATCAACGAAAAGTATCTGTCGAACGTCAAGAGCTTCTTCGCCTGGGCGGCGATCAATAGGCTGACAGCGGACAACCCGGCGGAGGGAATCCGGGCCGAGATGGCGAAGCGGCAGGCCAAGGATGAGCGCGACCCGTTCGAGATCCAAGACCTGAACAGTCTGTTCGGCTCACCACTCTATAAGGGCTGCGCCAGCAGCCGTAGCCTTTCCCGCAAGGGCGACCACCACGAACGCGGGCACCGGTTCTGGACCCCCTTGCTGGGACTGTTCACAGGATGTCGGCTCAACGAACTGGGCCAAATGCAAGTTTCCGACATCGAGGATATCCACGGCATCCTTCATTTCGCCATCACCAAGGCCAGCGATGATCCGAACGAACAGAAGCGGTTGAAGACCCCAGCCGGCCGCCGCTATGTTCCAATCCACCCGGAACTTCAAAGCATGGGCTTCCTTGATCATGTCGCCGAGGCCAAGCGCCGTGGCCACGTCCGGCTGTTTCCTGCTTGGACCATGGGCAAGGACGGTTATTTTTCGTCACCGTTCAGCAAGTGGTTCTCACGGTATCTGAACGAGATCGGAACCAAGACCGGCAAGACGAGTTTCCACTCATTCCGCCACTGCTTCGCGGACGCCCTTCGCAATGCCGAACTGCAGGACAGCGTCCGGGACTATTTCATGGGCCATGATGACGGCGGAGTGGCTGGCCGCTATGGCTCGTCGAAGCCACCCGAGTCGTGGAGCACCGCGTTTCAGCGGCTAGGCTATGAGGGATTGGACCTGTCGCACCTTTATAAGCCTCAGGGCACCCCATAGAGTGGTGCCTGACCCACGTTTCCGTGATCTGTTATCCGAGACGGTCATGCGACCGACGTCGGCAAGAGCGGGTCCATAAATACGTTTCTGACTCAGAAACGTATTTATGGCGCGCTAGGGTGCCCTCCGGAACACCCAAAATCAAGAACAAAAAGTCATCATTCCTGCGAAAAAGTTCTGGCGAGAGCCTCGGACAAAGCGCAAACTGCGACCAGTGATGAGCGATGCCTCGTTGCTGGCGTAGAACCCGTAGCCTCTCTGGCTGGCGGACCCCAGTTAAGCCGAACCTCGATCTGGCGAGTGCACTACCGGCAATCCCGTCGGTGCTGCATTTGGCCGCGCCATGCGTTTTGGCCGGCCGGCCGAACAGGGAGGTTCATGATGAAGTTCCGCATACGGCTGGAAAGATACGTCCAGCAGTCCGTTGAGATCGAGGTCGAGGCAGTGACCATCGAGGCGGCGCTCGAGAACGTCCGGAACGATCTCGACGAAGATCCCGTCTTGGAAGACGCAGTGTGGGATGAAGAAGACTGCCTGTGTGATGGCGCAAGGGTCTATGGGATCGGAGTTGTAGGAGAAAAAGAGTTCGCCTGCGACATCAGCGAGGCGTTGGACCCGCTGCACGACGGCATGCACCTTTGGGTCGAGACGACGTTGTAGCCGACGGGTCGGCCGGGCGTTAGGCCCGGCCACCACTTGCACGGATTTCCGTTTTTTGGAGAACGGACGACCTGAACACCGTCAGGCCGCAACGGCAAAGCCATGCCTCGGGCATGGCTGAAAGGCACCGAACATGACTGATACCACTCAGAGCGCAACCACCGGTGAGACGAGCGAGAATCCGCGAAGCCTCGGCCATCCCGCCACCTCGCCGATGAACCAGGGGGCGGCGGGGCCAACAAAGACCGGCCGGCTGCACTAAGCCAACCCAACATCCAACGAAGAAGGCCGGGGCAAAAGCCCCGGCCCCCCACCCCGGACGGAGGTTCCAGCCTCGCCGGTGGTGTCGATCAGGCAGGAGACCAACACCATGATTACACTCCCAGCATATGATGCCGCTTGCGCGGCAGGAACAGAATGCGTTGGTGAAACCGCAACGCATAAGGCCAAGCCAGTATTCCCGGTGATGCCCGGCAAGCCGGTGATCCTCGGCGCGAGAACCCTTGCGGCAATGGAACTCGGGCCGCGCAGGTTCATGTTGTCGCCGATCCTTCCCGATCAGGGGCTCATGATGCTGGCGGCCTGGCGCGGGATCGGCAAGACGTGGGTCAGCTTAGGCATTGCGGCCGCCGTCGCTGCCGGCGGTTCCTTCCTTAACTGGAGAGCGCCGGAGCCGAGAAAGGTCCTCTATCTGGACGGCGAAATGGCAACGATCGATCTAAAAAAACGGATGGCCGCCATTCTCCCGGCATTTCCGTCCCTCGACGAAGCCAACCTGCAGTTCATGCCTTCGGGCGAGCAGCACGACGATATGCCCAACCTGAGCACCGCCGAGGGGCAGAGAGACATCGATCATGCGGTCGAATGGGCGGAACTGGTCATCGTCGATAACCTCTCATGCCTCTGTCGCGATGGCCACGAGAATGAAGCTGACGCATGGTTGCCGGTTCAGAACTGGCTTCTTCGCCTCAGGAGGCGGGGCAAGTCGGTGCTGATCGTGCATCACCTGAACAAGGCGGGAAGCCAGTCTGGGACCAGTGCGCGTGAGCGCATCCTCGACACGTCCGTCAAGATGGTGCGGCCGGCCAACTATCAGAACGGACAGGGCGCCCGTTTCGTCGTGCAGATCGACAAGGCGCGAAGCTTGGCAGGGGACGAGGCGGCGGACTTCGAAGCCACGCTCAATGTCGTCGACGGCATCGCGACATGGACCACGACCAGCAGCCCGACGGTAACGCTGGCCGATCAGGCGTTGCCGCTGTTCCTCGGTGGCAACAGCGTCCGCAAGGTGGCCGAACTCCTCGGCATCAGCAAGACCGAAGCTGGACGCGCCCGGAAGGAACTGGCCGTGGCGGGCCGCCTCGCTCCTAACCAGCCGGCGGACAGCGAGACTGATCCCGACGACGCCGGGATTCTGGAGCAGGAGGCCGCCTGATGGCCCAGACGACAGCTGCCCAGTATGCGGCCATCCAGGCCGCATACGATCACTTCAACATGGCCCTCTGGGGCGGGGCGCTTCCGCAGTGTCTGATCACCTTCCAGCGCAAGGCGAAGACGCTTGGGTACTTCCGGGGTGGAGGCTTCGTGTCGCGAACCGGCGGAGGGACGACGGACGAGATCGCCCTAAATCCCGACGGGTTCACGGGCCAGAGCGACCTCGAAATCCTCGGCACTCTCGTGCATGAGATGGCCCATCTTTGGCAGCACCGGGTGTCCGGTCGACCCTGCCGACCAGCCTATCACGACCGGGTATGGTCAGCCGAGATGCAGCGCGTCGGCCTCATGCCGTCCGACACCGGACAGCCAGGTGGCAAGACGACCGGACAGCGCATGAACCACTACACCATCGGTGGCGGGGCGTTCGAGGCGGCGGCAGTCTTGTTCCTCGCCCCGCGCCCGGCTTTCATCTGGCAGAGTGCCGGTGGTGGGCGGAGCGGTACGCCGCCGAGCAAGGTCAAGTACGCCTGTCCGGCCTGCGGCAATGCGGTATGGGGCAAGCCCGGAATGGCCATCGTTTGCGGCAACGGAGCAGCCCACCCGTCGGTGACTGCTCACCAAAACATGGCGATCCATGCGAAGATCGGCGGACAGATCGTCATGATGGTCTAACCTGTCCCAGTGTCCCAGCCTCTAAGGGCTGGGACACTGGGACAGGCGGCCGTCGATCAGGAATAGACCGATAAATACGTTTCCGAGTCCGAAACGCATTATGTCTTTGGTGGCGGCTTCAACTCGTCCTTGGTCGGGGCCTTGGGCAAGTCACGGCGATAGCGCAGCCAAAAACGTATCTCGGCCGACAGCACATCGAGGATGTGATCGGTCACGCCCGGATCTTTCCAATCGGCGGCGATCTTCTGGAACTTGGCGACCACATCAACGGCCGTCCATGCAACCTCAGTGCGGATTACCTCGGGCAACCCTTTGCCTCTCTCTTGGACATCGTGGCGCCGGCTTCGTTCAGCAGGAGTCATCACCGCATCACTTTTGGGGCGCGGGCCACGTTTTGGTGGCGCAAATGACGGCCATTCCCAATGAACCTTGTCATCCAGAAGCCAAACTTTCCGCTTCGTGGTGATGTCATCGTCATCGTGGCGGAACAGCAGATCACGACGGAGGTCGAGGGTTTTTTCCAGCGCATCTCCAGGCTGTTTGTAGAAAAACGCGATTCCCGCATCGCGGCATTGATCGCGCAACCCGCGCACCCAGTCTAGCTCCATGAGCCTTGCACCCTTGCCGCTCTCCCCGGCCGCAATCACCCAGTTGATCTTGTCCGGGCCTAGGTGATCCCGGATGTCCAATGGCCCCAAGAGCGGCTCGCAGGACAGAAACCGAACCGGAGCGCCTTCGGTACGGTCCAGGAGCTCCTTGATCCTGAAAACGGCGTCCTGATGCTCGACGGTCGCGCCGATCCAACAGTTCGCCGGCCATACTCCCTTCCAACTGGCCGGCACCCCATATTTCTCGTGGTCGATCATGTGGGGTCGCTTAGTGAGGAGCAGAAAATCCAACCACCCATCCATCGAACCGAATTTTTCGACGGTATCCCACAAAGCCTTCCGCCACCTGGTCTTGATGGTGTGATGGTTGTCGAAGGTGTCGGCAACCGAATGGACGAACACCCGATAGCGTCTTCCTTCGGCCTCGGCGGCACGGTTCCATTTCTCCGGTTCCGTCCATCCAGCCTGCACCATCTTTCGAACCCCGGCCGCTCCCCACATTCGCTGCTCTTTGCCGAACTTCGGCTCCATAGAGGCTTCCGCGTAGCAGTGGGCGCAACCGCTGGCATCGACGCCAGCGCCAGGGGTCCCTAATTTGGTGCAACCCATCCAAAAGTTCAGGGATGCCCCGCTCCTGGTTGCATCCCCCGCCCACGAGATCCCGGTATCCTTGCCCATCCACACGATCCCCATTTCAGTCTGATCAGCCTGTCCCAGTGTCCCAGCCTTTAGAGGCTGGGACACTGGGACAGGCTGTTTTAGCAGGAATCGCGTTGCTGATCGGCAACATATTTCGCCGGGCTGAGCAGGGAGGCGACCATGGAGCAAAGGGCCGGCTGGAACGAGCCGCTGGGACCGGAGGAAGCGGCCAAGCGGAGGAAGGCGCGAAGCGATGAGTTGAAGATCAAGGCCGCGCAGCAGGCGCTGTTCGCCCAGAATGGCCGGCACGTCAACGCGGCCATGTATCTCACGAGACCAGACGTGACGGCGAAGGTGCCGCCGCTGATCCGCCAGAAGGCGGAAGCCATCATCAAGTCGGTGCCGATGAAGAAGAAAGGCGGCGGGAATGCCGGGAGCCCGGACCCTTCGGTGGCCCAGCTTCCGGGGCCGAAGGTGCCTGGGGACTGAATGCACACCGACGGATCGCCGATCCAAGGGTCGAGGCCAAGATTACCCCGAACTGATCCAACCAAGGCAGAAACCAGAACCAAGGAAAGGAACGAGAAAAGGTTCCGAACTCACTTCGGGTTTATGGCGCTCTGCACCATGAAACCCCGTTCGGAAGGGGATGCCTAGCACCCCTTCACCCCCGACAAGGAGGTTCTCCGATGGTCGATCCTCATCCCCCAAGGGCGGTTCTGCGAATCCAGAAGATCACGACGACACAGGCCATGGATCGGTTATCGCGGCATGACCGGCGGGTCCAGCCAGTCGCCAACGATGAACCCGGCCGTGGCGGGATCGTCTGTCTGACACCAGAGGCAACGGACCCCGCAGCAGCCGTCCGGGCCGAGATCTCCAGCCTTGACAAGCCACCGCGCAAGAACGCAGTGCTGTGCTATCAGGCGATCCTCACGACGGGCGACTCGCACTTCGGCGTCGGCCCTGAACGAATAGCGAGAGCCGAGCGGTTCACCGCCGCCGCCATGGCTTGGGCCAGGGAAAACTTGCCCGGCAAGGTGGTCTCCGCTTACCGGCACGATGGGGAGGTCGGCGGCCCGCATTTGCACGTCTGGGTGGTTCCTGTGGTGGAGACCGAGATCGCTGTCAACCGCAAGCGGCCGGAGCTCGGCAAGCGTCCCTGCCGCCGCCTGGACTACGACGGCCTGTTCGGGGGCTCCGGCAAGGTCAGGAACAAGGCCATCATGGAAAACCTGCAACGCGGGCCGGGCGGAATCGGTGCTGCCCTTGCGCCGCTTGGGATTGCCATGCCGCAGCCCAAGGCGAAGACGAATGCCACACACACCGAGACGATGATGTGGAAGGCCAATCAGAAGGCGGCAATGGAAATGGCCGGCCGGATGGCCGACGCGGCGATCAATGATCGCGAAAGGGCGGGAGGCATTCTCGACGCCTGGGATACGGCGTCGAGAGCGGTTGGCTCCGGCGACATCGTCGGGATCGACCATCGAGCTGGCGGACCGGTAATCGCTTTCTCGCAATCGACATCCAGAGCGAAGGCCGATGAGGTCCTGCGGAAAATCGAGCCTGCTCGCAGCGAGATCATGGGTTGGCTGGAAGCCTTCTTCCGAGACATCCACCATATCCGGAAACGCGCCGAGGACGACATCACGCGCATCATCCGCAAGGCCAGCAAGACCATCAACATCCAGAGCGCGGCGGCACTTGCCTCGCGGCTCGTCCGGAACATCGAGCCATGGCCTGAGGCCTTTGCCGAGTCGGAACGCGGCGGCAGAGAACGGATGTAGGGTCCGTAAGCGCTGGCCCGTGTTGAGAAACGATCCATTCTGGAGCCAGCCAAGCCATCCAATCCGTATCGATGTATCGTACGATACAATCCTGGTGACACCCTTGCGGGCGCAGGAGGTCAACTGACGGTCCGGCTACCGACCGCTTGAATCACAAAGCAGCCGATCCACCAGGGGAGCGCAGCATCAGGCCGGATGCGATTCTCTTGCGGTTGTTTGGGATAAGAGTGCGCTATCGCGCTACCCAGTCCCCCCCAGTCCCCCCATGGGGAAGACCTGAGCCGCCAAAGGTATCTAAGGTGTCAGTTTTATCATTGACAATAATTGCCCCACCAATCTTTGATTGCTGTCCATGGGACGCAATATTTTCCATCGCCGTTTTGCAAGCATTTTGGCTCTATGCGCCATTTGCATGCTCAACTTTGCCATTTTCCGGTCCGCCGAAATGGGCGGACTTGGTGGCGCACCGGTATCGGTGGCGTATTGCGGCCACCACGACCACCAGATTCCGGCGTCTAATTCCGATCATTCCGACCATCAACACGACTGTCCATTCTGCTCCTGCGCTTTACAGTCTTTGATAGACGGCCAGTCCCTCAAAGTTCCGGTTCCTAGGGACATGCGGTGGCATGGTTACGCTATCACTGCAATCTTAGCCCTGCGCAAACTCCGTGCGGATGCTCCCAACGCCCGCGGCCCTCCTACTCTCTTCTGCTGACGACATGAACCGTCCCTGATTGGGGCTTGCGTTACTGGCGCGGGCGGATAGCCGCCCTTGTCCGGAGAGAGTTGCATGAGCCAACTTGCATTCGGCTCCGCCGTCGGAGCCAGCACGCCGCCGCGCAAGAAGCGGGCGCGCGGGGTATGGCTGCGGATACATCTGTATCTTGGTCTCGGCGGCGGGGCTCTCATCGCTCTTGTCGGTCTTACCGGCAGTATGATCGTTTTTTTCTGGGAGCTCGATGAGCTGCTCAATCCATGCCTGGTTATCGAGAGTCCGGGCGACCGGTGGCTGCCGTTCGACGAGATCGTCGCCAAAGTCAGGACCGCAAACCCCGAACGTCCCGCCGGATGGACACTCAGCCTACCGCGCGACCGCCATGGGGCGATGCAACTCACCTATGCGAAGCCGGCCGAGAAAGCCGGCGCCTACTATGCCCCGCTTATGGTATCGGTGGATCCCTTCACAGGTAGGATCCTGGCCAGCCGTTTCTGGGGCGATACCGTCGCCACCTGGCTCTACGATCTGCATTTCACGCTAACCTTTGGCGCCGTCGGCCGCAAGGTGGTCGGCTTCATCGGTATCGGCTTGCTGATTTCCATCATCTCAGGAATGGCCCTGTGGTGGCCACCGCCAGAGAAATGGCGTCAGGCGTTTGTGATTAAGCGAAACGCTGCGGCACAGCGACGCGTTTTTGACCTGCATCGGGTTACCGGGATCTATGCGGTTATTGTTCTTTTCGTCCTGTCACTGACCGGAATTTACCTTGTATTCCCGAATACCGTCATCGCCGGCCTAAAACTCTTCGCACCGGACACTTTCAATCCTTACCGGACTCCAACAGCCAGGCCGGTCTCAATGGCGGGAGGTCGCACAGCGCTCAAAATTCCCGAAATCCTCTCGATATCGGAACGAGAGCTGCCGGGAACAGAGTTGACGAAAATCTTCGTACCAGGGCGGTCGGATGAACCCTATCGAGTGATCCGCCGCTACCCGGATGAAGGAAATCTATATTTCCCGATGAATATTGTCGTTGTTGATCCCTGGTCTGGCGACGTCCTCGGGAAACAAGACGTCGGTCGTTTCGGACCATTGGAGACGATATTAGATTTACAATTTCCGCTGCATAGCGGCGAAGCACTTGGCTTGGGAGGACGGCTGACCGTCCTCCTGTCTGGCCTTGCTCCGACATTCCTTCTTGTCACCGGCTTTCTCCGCTGGCGTCACAAGCGTCGTGCGGCACAGCTCAACCAACAGCGACGCCGGCGCGCCTTGCCCGGTGTCTCACCTTCATCTTCCATTGCCTATCAAGGGGAAAAACCATGACCGCGACTTTTCGTAACGCCCTGCTTCTCAACATTTTCTGGGGTGCTGTTGCGCAGGCCCAAACGGCGCCGATAACACTGCCGACCGTGTCCGTCACCGAGCAAACACAAGGGGCTGCGGACCAAGGCTACACGGTCACCCGGTCGAGTACCGCGCTGAAAACGGATATCCCACTGCTGGATACACCGGCAACGGTTGACGTCGTGCCTCGGGCGCTGCTCTCGGACCAGGCGGCTACCCGGGTCAAGGATGCCCTGGAAAATGTTGTGGGAGTCGCCCCCGCTTCGACCGTAGGCAGTGGAACTGGCTATTACATTCGCGGGTTCAAAGATACGCGCATCTATCGCGATGGCCTGTTGGTTAACGCCGCAAATGATGCTTTCCAAAGCGATCTTGGCACCGCGAATGTTGAACGGATCGAGGTGTTGAAAGGACCGGCTTCGATATTGTTCGGCAGGATCGAACCGGGAGGTCTGATCAATGTCGTAACCAAGCGCCCGGAGGCAGATCCGCATTCCATGATTGGTCAAAGTTTTGGATCTTACAATTTAAAGCGGACGGAATGGGACAGCACCGGTCAGGTGACCGCCGATGGCCAGTTCCTTTATCGTATCTCCGGGTCCTATGACGATGCCGATTCATTTCGAACCTATGTTTCGCACCAAGAGACATTGTTGGCGCCCGCTGTTACCTGGCGCCCGACCGATCGTCTGAGCTGGACCGTTGAAACCGAATACTACAACAAGAATTACGACGCAGATTTCGGTCTGCCCGCGATCGGCAATCGGCCCGCATCCATTCCCACCAGCGAAAATTTGGGGGATCCCAACACCCCCCGATCAAACATATCGAAAGTCCACATTGGCAGCGAAATCAACTACAAGCTTACAGAAGACTGGAACATCACCAACCGATTCCTTTCGACCAGCATGCGCAACAATGAGACTTTTCTCAATCCAGCGCCGGCCTTTGGTACCACAGCCCTTCAGGACAATGGAACATTAAGGCGCAATGCGTTTTTTCAAGGGACAGGGCAGGACTTCCAGCAGACCAATCTGGACCTTACCGGCAAATTTGACGTTGCTGGCACTAAACATCAGACGCTGGTCGGTTTTGATTACTTGCATGCGACGACCGACTATAACATCCAGGGCAGTTACAAAATTGCTGATCCCGCACTGGCCATCAATATCTTCACTCCGGTCTATGGCATGCCCTCGTCGGTGATCGCGGCCGATCTCTCGAAGCCGGCATCAACGCGCGCCTACTCGTACTATGAGGGGAATTGGTATGGCGCCTATTTCCAGGATATGATTACTTTTGGGGGCCGCTTCCACCTTTTGGGTGGTGGGCGCTATGATTGGGCCGAAGGCGGCCGTGGTCGGGGGGCGACCTGGTCGGCAGCACAGGCGAACTTGCCAACGGTTCTTACCCGTGACCAATATTTCAGCCCGCGGGTCGGCTTGGTATACGACCTGACACCGACACAATCGATTTACTCAAGTTGGACCAATTCCTTCGCGCAGAGCAACGGTGTCGACCCGATCACCGGCAGCAAGCGCCCACCACAAACCGGCGAACAGTTCGAGGTTGGTGCAAAAAGCGAATTTTTTGACAAACGGGCGACCGCGACGCTGGCGCTATACGATCTGACCAAACGCAATATTTCCCAACCGTCTCCCACTGACCCGACATTGACGGTCCTCAGTGGCGCCCAACGGAGCCGGGGCGTGGAATTGGATTTTTCCGGGAGCTTGACCAAGGCGATCAGCCTGAATGCGGCCTATGCCTATACCTATGCGGCCGTCACCGTTGACAATACGGGCGTCCAGGGGGATCGGATCGCCAATGTGCCGCGCCATCAGGCCCATGTCTGGGCGAAATACGACTTCGCCGACTATACGCCTTTGAACGGACTGAGCGTTGCGCTTGGTCTCACGGGTGTTGGCTCACGGCCCGGCGACGGTGATACTTCCGGCGGCGGTAAATCCACCTTTAATCTGCCCGGTTATGCGCGTGCCGATGCTGCCATTGCCTACAGGTTTCAAGTCGATGGCCGAAATCTCACGGCACAACTCAACGTCAAGAACCTGACCGATCGCAGATATTACGAATCCACCGATGAAGGGGCGAATGTGGGTTCCCGGTACAGCATCTATCCCGGTGCACCAGTGACGGTGATCGGTGGTCTGCGGGCGGAGTTTTAAGCTCTTGCTCCCTGTCGCACTGAACTTAACAAGCATGATCGAAGGCGCAGGGCCGGTCGTTCAGGCGGTCATCATTCTTTTGACGATCGCCTCGATCGCCAGTTGGACCGCCTGGCTGGCGATCAGCATCGATCTTGCCGGCCGTCGGCGAGCTTTGCAAGCAGCCCTGGCCAAGCTGGCAGATCAGACGAGTTTGAAGTTTCCTGTCCCAGCAGGGTCTCCGGATCTCGACCTATTGATTGCGGCGGTCCGGCGGGAGTTGGATTTATCCAGGGGGACTTCGGATCGCCAGGGCCAGCTAGATCGTCTAGCTTTGACCTTCGAACGGATCGAGGCCGCGGCAGGTCGCCGAGTGGCCGGAATTGGCTGGATCGGTACGGTTGGGGCCACAACACCGTTCATCGGCCTGTTCGGGACCGTTTGGGGGATCATGAACAGTTTCATCGGGATTTCCCAGGCCCATACGACAAATTTGGCCGTCGTTGCCCCCGGGATCGCCGAAGCCTTGCTTACAACCGCGATGGGACTAATTGCCGCTATTCCCGCGGTTATCTTCTACAATCTGCTGACCCGATCGCTGAACGCCTTTCGAGGAACGCTCGGTGACGCGGCGGCGACCCTTCTGCAGATTGTTTCGCGGGATATGAGCCTTGGATCCGGAGGAGACTGAGCCATGGCCCTTCGTTATAGGCCTCAATCATCATCCGAGAATTCCCAGGAGACACACGAAATCAATGTCACGCCGCTGATCGACGTGATGTTGGTCCTGCTGATCATCTTTATGATCGCCGCACCGTTGGCAACAGTTGAAGTGCCAGTTGATTTGCCAAACGCTGCAGCGGCACCTTCCGTGCATCCGGACCAGCCCATCACGCTGACGATTAAGGGTGAAGGAACGATTTTCTTGGGTGAACAGGCAGTTGATCGGTCGCGTTTGTCACAAGGACTTGACCAAATGGTCCAAGGTGACCATGACCACCGCGTTTTCCTGCGGGCTGACCGTGTCGTCTCCTATGGCGTCCTGATGGAGGTGATGAACGAGCTTCGCCATGCCGGCTATCATCGAATCGGTTTGGTGGCCTTGGAGGAAAAATTTCAACAATGAGCCGTGGACGTTTTCGTTGGTTAGCCTGTCTGACCCTAGTCATGGGCCTGCACATGGCCCTAGCGGCTAGACTGACATTGCTACCCTTGCCCCCGGCTGCGGAGCCGATCGTCGTCGAATTGCAACTTGCCGAGGTCGAACCTCTCTTGTCTCCTGCGGCGCCACCACCTCCACCACAGGCCGAACATAGCTTGTCCCGGCCGGTGCAGCCCTTGCCGCAGCCGTCTCTCCGGCTATCGCGGCCAATTTCGGTTATCAAAACCCCTAAATCAGTTCCTTCTGACGAACCGGCGGCTAGAAGTGAGTTGGTAACTGCTGTGGCAGATCAACCGCCAGCATCCCCCATCGCCGACGTCCCACCGGCGCCATCGCCATCTCTCTTCGGATCTCCGGCCCCACCAACTTGGATCGGTCTGGTGCTGGGACGCATTGAACGATACAAGCGCTACCCCTATGAAGCAAAACGGACGCAGCGGGAAGGAACCGCTGTAGTTCGCTTCTCAATCGATCGTTCAGGGCGCTTGCTCGCAGCCAGGTTGGAAGTCCCCTCCGGCATCGAGAGCCTGGATTACGAAGCACTTGCTCTTATGGCGCGGGCTGAGCCCTTTCCTGAGCCGCCAGCAGACGTACCCGGTCAAAATGTCGAGCTCATTGTTCCGATCCAATTTACTCTTAAAGTTCGATGAGCCAACTTGGTCGCGAAGGTATCTTAAATCTAACTTTTTCATGGCAGCACTTGGCACAGTGGGGCCTCCGGGCAGTATCGCCGACCGTCCGCATTCAAGCCATTAGAGACACTCGCCGACGATAAAGCGCTATGAGGGTCAGCCTGTCCCACTGTCCCGTCCCCTAGAGGACGGGACAGTGGGACAGGCTGTAGAATACGTTGTCGAATCAGAAACGCATTTGTTCGTGGGGGCTTCAGATCGTCTGTGGTCGGGGCCTTTGGATGTTGCGTTTGACACGCCCTTGATGGGGACTCTAGATTGGGGCACAATGGCATCTGAGAGGCTCCCGACGGCATTGATAAGCCTTTGATTTTTCTGGCATATAAAACATTGGCGCTGGGTCCCACCCCCTCCGCCAGTATCTTCCAGTAATAGATTGAAAGTTATCCATTCCTTGCAGAGCAGGAATGGATAACCCACAATCCAACCCACAATCAGACTCCGGCTTGTCGCGTATTTCGGCGTGCAAGCGCGGACGAAGGCACCTTCTCTATCTAGCAGTTAGCCGAGGCGGCCTTCTGTTTCGATGCCAATCAGTCCCCGTTAGCTGAGCGCAAAAACCGATGTGTGGCCAACAGCCTCGCGCCGGGGACGGATGACGATCTCGACGTCCTGACCGAGGGCATTGAGGAAGCTCATGAGCTTTTCGACAGAAAAATGATCCAGCCGGTAATTGGCAAGAGCCGATACCTTGGGCTGAGGGATACCAAGGATCCGTGCCGTGTCGGTTTGTTTGAGGCGGCGTTCTTTCACGATCGCATTGACCGCCATTGCCAGCCGCGTCTTCGTTTGACGGTCGGCAGCATCAGGGAGACCCAGGTCGGCGAAAACGTTTCCGGTGCCTTCGATAATGTCATTTGCCATGTTTAACTGCCTTGCTTTTCGGGCCCGGACGGTAGTTGCTCTCAAAATGCTCACGCGCCCGTTTGAGCCGTTCGCTGACGAGGTCAATGTCCGCCTGGGCGGTGCGAATGCCCGACGGCGATTTTTTCTGGAACGCATGAAGGACATAAACGAAGCCCTCAAAGCGCACCGTATATATGGCGCGGTAGGCGTTGCCTTCGAAGCTCTCAACGAGTTCGAAGACGCCGGCGCCTTCACCCTTCCACGGCTTGGCGGCAGGGTGTTTGCCCCCAAACTGAGCGACACCAAGCGCGTAGCCCATCTCGCTCACGACATCCGTCGGAAAGTCGAGAAGGTCGGATTTGGAGGAGCCCACCCATTGAATGGGTTTTTCCCTCTTCACAGGTGGTTTGCGAATCATAGAATAAAATATACCCAATTAGATATAAAAAGGCAAAGCCATTCGACGCGAGCTGACCGATGCAGCGACCATGGGGCGGGCTGGCCTTCCTGGAGGCACGCCATAAAACGGATGCCAGATTCTTCACGTTCAGCGGGGCGCCGAACCCACCAGCCCTTCCCGAACCTCGCTGTCCATCGCGACCGCCTCGGCCACCGCGAATTCAAGGGCGCGCCGCTTGCTACGACCACCCCACGCGCGCTGAGTACGGGCATGGACAACCCAATTGCGGTTCCCTTGCATGCGGATCACAACTGAGCCGGATTGCCTTGGTCTGTCAGCCGTCCAGCCTCTGCGCCCCGTGGCGAACCTGAACAATCCAGACAGTGTCCACCACGATCCGATAACGGATAATTTATGGATACACTGCGACCGCTTCCCGCAGATTAGGCCCTATGGGCCTACCCCTATGAGGAAAATGAGGGGAGGCTGTCGCCCAGGTCGCGCAGAGCCTTCGCCACGAGTTGGGCGGCGCGCGGGTTCTCGGCCTCAATATACTGGTAGGTTCGGCTGATGTCGGCGAGTGCGGTCGCCGTCCAAATTACTCGCACTTGCCGGAAGGATCGAACGGCTCATATCCGCCCGACACGAGACGATCCCGCCAGCGGCGCACCAGTTCATGCGGATGGCCGCGTCCTGCCGCTATATCAGCATCGGCTGCCGCCAAGGCGCGCACCTCGGCATCTTCATCCGCCGCGTCAAAAATAGAGCGTTCCGCTTCAGCCATGGACTGACGATAACACAGCGCCAAACATGGTCGCTTTGCTCCGTCACCAACCGCACCGTCTCAACCGACAACCCAACCCACAATCGCATCGAGGTTTCCGGCGAATGACGACGACCGACAGAAGACGACAGAAACCAATACCCTGTTTTATCAATGGGATGTTTGAGACGATGGCGAACTCCGACGATCAGTGGTGCACAGAACTACGGCGGACACCCGCTGCGCCACCGGGCCATTTTCCCGCCTTCGCATGCCTCCTCAAAATCCCGGATAAGCAGCCAAATTCGGATTGCGGCCAGTCGGCGCACCCGCCCTGGATGGTCCGAGATTGCCGGGATCGACTATCCTGATCTTCCAAAGACGCACATTGTTCTGAAACCACGAATTAGGATATGTTTCACCGCGCAGTAACGAGCGCTTGGTAAACTGGCGCCAGGAGTAGGAGGCGACCATACCTCACGCAGCGTCAAGCCGACGGCGTAGCGCTCTAGGTTTCCGCTCTTTACTGTTTATGACAACTTGCCTGTCGGTGGCCGGCAACCATGCGCTTGCAGGTCCCTCCGGCGCCCAGGTGACTGCCGGTCAGGCCAGTATCTCCGCCGCGGCGCTGAACACCACCATCCAGCAGAATTCCTCCAAGACCATCATCAACTGGCAGCAATTTTCGCTTGGCCGCGGCGAGTCCCTCAACTTCAAACAGCCGGACGCCAATGCCATCGCGCTGAACCGCGTCGTCGGCGCCTCTTCCTCCTCCCTGCAGGGCAGCCTTTCGGCCAATGGCCAGGTCTGGCTGATCAATCCCAATGGCGTGTTGTTCGGCCCCGGCGCCCAGGTCAACGTCGCCGGCCTGCTGGCCACCACCGCCGACATCGCCGACCAGGATTTTCTCGCCGGCAGCTACCGCTTCGACAAGGCTTCGCCCAACGCCGCCGCCGCCATTGCCAATTGGGGGAGGCTGCAGGCGACGGATCGCGGCTATGCGGTGCTGGCCGGACAGACGGTGACCAACGCCGGCACGGTGACGGCAAATCTCGGAACCATCGTTTTGGCCGGGGCGAAGACCTTCGCCGTGGATTTCTTCGGCGACAAACTGCTGTCCTTCGCCGTTTCCGTGGCTGCCGAGCAGGCGGCGATCAACAACAGCGGCACCGTCTCGGCGGATGGCGGGCTGGTGCAGATGACGGCGCGGGGCGCCGGCGCGGTCATCGACAATGTCATCAACACCACCGGCATCATCCAGGCCA
>DUZF01000026.1 GCA_013349665.1 Rhodospirillaceae bacterium
AGAATTCGACTCCTGGCTGGGCCTTCACGCCGTCGCGGAAGGGGTGTTTCACCACCGTCATCTCGGTCACCAGATCGGCGGCGCTGATCATCGGCTCCAGCGCATTGCGTCCGGTGACCACCACATGCTGGCCGGCGGGGCGCCGCCCGATGGCGGCCAGAACCGGCTCCATGGGAAGATAGCCATAGCGCAGCACGATGTTCAACTCATCCAGAATGACCATCGCCGTGTCGGCATCGGCCAGCAGCCGTTCGGCCTCGGCCCAGGCGCGTTCCGCCGCCGCCACGTCGCGCTCGCGGTCCTGGGTTTCCCATGTGAAGCCCTCGCCCATGGCGCGGAAGCTGACCAGTTCGCCGAAGGACGACAGCACCCGCCGTTCGGCGGTGTCCCAGGCGCCCTTGATGAACTGGATGATGCCGACCTTCATGCCGTGGCCGACACAGCGCAGCGCCATGCCGAAGGCGGCCGAGGACTTGCCCTTGCCGGCCCCGGTATGGACGATCAGCAGGCCGCGGTCGGCCGTCTTGCCGGCCATCAGGCGGTCGCGCGCCGCCTTCTTCTTGGCCATCTTGGCCTGGTGGCGGGCGTGGTCGTCGGTGTCCTCGGTCATCGCATCTCCTTCAGGCGGTCGGCAACGTCGTTGCGGCGCGGCTGCCACAGGCCGCGCTCGATGGCTTCGGCGAAGCGGTCGGCCATTTCGCGCAGCGCCGCCGGATTGACCTCGGCGACGAAGGCGCGAACCGTCTCCTCGACCATATAGGCTTCGAATATGGCGTCGAAATGATGGTCGCGCACCGATCCGGTGGTGGCGGCGAAGGCGAACAGGTAATCCACCGTCGCCGCCATTTCGAAGGCCCCCTTGTAGCCATGGCGCATGACCCCGGCCAGCCATTTCGGATTGGCGGCGCGGGCCCGCACGACGCGGGCGATTTCCTCTTCCAGGGTGCGGATGCGCGGATTCTCGGGGCGGGCGTGGTCGGCGTGATAGACCACCGGCGCCTGCCCGGACAACGCCTTGACCGCCGCCGCCATGCCGCCTTCGAACTGGTAGTAGTCGTCGGAATCCAGCAGGTCATGCTCGCGGTTGTCCTGGTTCTGGATCACCGCCTCCACCGCCTTGAGGCGGTTCTCGAACAGGCCGTGCAGCGCCGTGCCGGCGGCGCCGTCGCCATAGGCGTAGCCGCCCCAGGCGACATAGGCCCGCCCGAGATCGGCGGCGCTTGACCAGCCGCGCTCGTCGATCAGCGCCTGCAGGCCGGCACCATAGGCCCCCGGCTTGCTGCCGAACACCCGGAACCCGGCCCGCCGGCCCGCCTCGGCGGCGTCCAGCCCGCCGGCCCGCAGGCGCTCGGCCTCGGCCCGCTGATGGGCGGCCAGGGGGTTGTCGGCATCGCTTTCGGCAAGCGCGCCGACGGCCCGCGCCGCCGAATCGAACAGGTCGATGAGGTTGGGGAAGGCGTCGCGGAAGAACCCGGAGATGCGCAGCGTCACATCGACCCGCGGCCGGTCGAGAACCGAGACCGGCATGATCTCGAAGCCGGTGACCCGGCGCGAGGCGGCGTCCCAGGTCGGGCGCACCCCCATCAGCGCCAGCGCCTGGGCGATGTCGTCGCCGCCGGTGCGCATGTTGCTGGTTCCCCAGGCGGTCACCGCCACCGTGCGCGGCCAGGCCCCATGGTCCTGCAGATGACGCTCGATCAGCAGGCCGGCCGATTTCCAGCCCAGTGTCCAGGCGGCGGGGGTGGGCACGGTGCGGCTGTCCAGCGAATAGAAATTGCGCCCGGTGGGCAGCACGTCGGGGCGGCCGCGGCTGGGCGCCCCCGACGGTCCCGGGGGCACGAAACGGCCGGCCAGGCCGGTCAGCAGCCCAGTCATCTCGGCGGTGCCGCAGGCCTCGACCCGCGGCCGCAGCACCGTCGCCACCCAGTCCAGCACCGCCCGCGTCCGCGGCCAGTCGCCGGGTTCCTCGCCGGCCACCAGCCGGCGGGCCAGCATCTCCAGGCGCTCGACGGTGTCGCCGGCGCTGCGCCAGGCCTCAGGCGCGGCCAGCGCCATGGGCCGCGGTCCGTGCCACGGCTCGCCCAGGGCGGCATCCAGCGGATCGAAGCCGAGACCGAGATCGTCGGCCAGAGCGCGCAGCAGCGATTGCTCGGCCGGGGCGCCGCCACGCGATGGCCGAGCCAGCGCCACCAGCAGGTCGGTCAGCTGGTCGCCCAGCGGAGAGCGGCCGAACACATGCAGCCCATCGCGGATCTGCAGTTCCTTCAATTCGCACAGATGGTTGTCGAGGCTCTTCAGCGTCTCGTCGGCACTGGCGCCGGGGGCCAGCCCGCAGTCCTCGTCGAGGCCGGTGGCCCGCGCCAGGGCGACGATCTCGGCGCTGAGCAGCTTGAGGCGCCTGGGGTCGACCGCCGCCGCTTCGTAATACTCGTCCACCAGCTGTTCCAGTCGGCGCAGCGGCCCGTAGCTTTCGGCCCGGGTCAGCGGCGGCGTCAGGTGGTCGATGATCACCGCCTGGGCGCGGCGCTTGGCCTGGGTGCCTTCGCCGGGATCATTGACGATGAACGGATACAGATGCGGCAGCGGCCCCAGCGCCGCCTCGGGGAAGCATTCGGCCGACAGCGCCACCGCCTTGCCGGGCAGCCATTCAAGATTGCCGTGCTTGCCCATATGGATCACCGCGTCGGCGGCGAAATCCTCGCGCAGCCAGGCATAGAAGGCGAGGTAGCCATGCGGCGGCACCAGGGCCGGATCGTGATAGCTGGCGGCCGGATCGATGTTGTAGCCGCGGGCCGGCTGGATCGCCACCGCCACTTTGCCGAAGCACAGCGCCGACAGGGCGAAACCGCCGCAGGACAGCTCGCCGGGGAGGAAATGCGGATCGGCCTCGGGCGGGCCCCAGCGCTCGGTCACCGCCTTTTGCACCGCCGGCGGCAGGGCCTGGAAGAATTGCAGGTAAGCCGGCAGCGGCAGGGACTCCCGCAGCATCCGGCGGTGCCGCGCCGCCAGGTCGTTGGTCGGCCCGGCCAGCAACAGCGCCATCAGCCCCTGGCCGTCGGCCGGGTGCCCATCGACCGCATAGCCGGCAGCGGCCAGGGCGTCGAGGACGGCGACGGTGGCGGCCGGGGTGTCGAGGCCGACGCCGTTGCCCAGGCGACCGTCGCGATTGGGGTAATTGGCCAGCACCAGCGCGACCCGCCGTTCGCCCGCCGGCTTCCGGCGCAGCCGGGCCCAGTTGGCGGCCAGCTCGGCCATGAAGGCGACGCGGTCGGGCAGCGGCCGATAATCCACCACGTCGCATTGGGTTTCCTCGTCGCGCCGGCTGGCCGCCTTGAAGGAGACGGCGCGGCCGATGATGCGGCCGTCCACCTCGGGCAGGCCGACATTCATGGCGATGTCGCGGGCCGACAGGCCGTTGCTGCCGCTGCGCCAGGCGGCCTCGCCGCCGCCGGAGAAGATCACCTGCAGCACCGGGCAGTCGGCGGCGGCAAAGGGACCGGCGGCGGGATGGCCGGGGGCGGCGACGGCGAAGCCGGTGGCGTTGAGGACGATATCCGGCCGGCAGGAGTCGAAGACGCTTTCGACCACGGCGGCGGAGACCCGGTCCTTGAGGCTGGCGACGAACAGCGCCATCACATTGACGCCGCGTCCGGCCAGCGCCGCCGCCAGCTGGTCGAGCGCGGCGGTGTTGCCGGCCTGGACCAGCGCCCGGTAGACGACGATGGCCGCCACCGGCGCCCCCTCCCGCCAGCCGGCCCGCAACTCGCCCAGGCTTTGGCCCGGCGGGTAGAGCCCGGCCGGCGGCATCGGCGCCGGTTCGCGCCAGGGCTGCTCATGGCCCAGCAGGCAGCCGGCATAGCGGAGAAATTCCAGGCTGTTGGCCGGGCCGCCCTCGGCCAGATAGCGCCACAGGCGATGGGCGGCCTCGGACGGCAGGGTGCTCCAGCCGGCCAGTTCGGCATCCGGCTGGTCGTCGCCGGGCAGCACCGCCAGAGGGATGCCGGCCCGCCGGCAGGCCTGCGCCACCTGTTCCAGGCCATAGCTCCAATAGCCGCGGCCGCCCAGCAGACGCAGCACCACCAGCCGGGACTGGCCGATCACTTTGGCGACATGCAGATCCACCGACATCGGGTGGCCGAGATGCAGCAGATTGGCCAGCCGCAGGGTGAAGCCGGGAACCTGCGCCTTGGCGGCGGCCAGGCAGGCCAGTTCGCTGTCGGCCGCCGACAGCACCACCAGGTCGCCCGGCGTCTGGCCGAGATCAACGGCTTCGGAACCGTCGGAAATTCCGCCGGGGGTGGCGGCCAGCAGATGCATCAGGCCGGCGCCAGCAGACCGTTGCCGATGGCTTCGCGGTCCAGGCCCTTGCGGCCGATCACCACCAGCCGGCCGCAGCGCTCCTCGCCGGGCCGCCAGGGGCGGTCGTAATAGCCGCCGACCCGGGCTCCCACCGCCTGCAGCACATGGCGCATGTCCTTGCCGGCCACCGCCACGAAGCCCTTGAGGCGCAGGATGTCGTGGCGGCGGATGACCTCGGCGACCTGTCCGGCCAGGGCCTCGGGATCGGCGACCGCCGCCAGGGTGACGGCGAAGCTTTCGAAATCGTCATGGTCGTGGTCGGTCTCGGTGTCATGGCGGGCCGGGCGGGACTCCAGGTCGTCCTCGGCCGCCGCCGCCAGCCCCAGCACCACCCTTGGATCGACTGCGCCATGGCGGCTGGCCAGGATCTTGACGCCGGGCCGCAGGGCGGCCCGCAGGCGGTTTTCCAGGCCGGCGGTCTCGGCCGCCGTCAGCTGGTCGGCCTTGTTGAGCAGCACCAGATCGGCGCAGGCCAGCTGGTCGTCGAACACCTCTTCCAGGGGATTGTCGTGGTCGGGCCGCGCCATCTGCTCGGGGGTGGAGGTGAAATGGCCGTCGCGGAAGGCCGGTCCGTCAACCACCGCGATCACCCCGTCGACGGTGACCCGGGAGCGGATGTCCGGCCAGTCGAAGGCCTTGACCAGCGGCTTCGGCAAGGCCAGACCTGAGGTCTCGATGAGGATGTGCTGCGGCGGATTGGGCCGGGCCAGCAGCTTCTCCATGGTCGGCAGGAAGTCGTCGGCGACGGTGCAGCACAGGCAGCCGTTGGCCAGTTCGATGATGTCGTCGTCGCCGCAACCGGCGATGCCGCAGGCGGCCAGCAGGGCGCCGTCGATGCCGATATCGCCGAACTCGTTGACGATCATGGCGATGCGCAGGCCCTCGGCCTGGGACAGCAGATGGCGGACCAGGGTGGTCTTGCCGGCTCCCAGGAAGCCGGTCACCACGGAAGCGGGGATGCGGGAGAAGCGGGTCATCGGTGGTCCTTGAGCATGAGAGGCAGGCCGGCGGCGATGAAGACGACGCGTTGCGCCGCCGCCGCCACCCGCTGATTGAGGCGCCCGGCATGGTCGCGGAAGGCGCGGGCCAGGGCATTGTCCGGCACGATGCCGAGACCGACCTCGTTGGCCACCATCACCAACCGGCCGGGCAGGTCGGGCAGCGCCGCCGCCAGCCGCTCGATGGCGGCGCCGGGATCGCCGTCGGCGAGGAGAACATTGCTCAGCCACAAGGTCAGGCAGTCGACCAGCAGCGGCCGCCCGGCCCGGCAGTGCAGGGCCAGCGCGCCGGTCAGGTCCAGCGGTTCCTCGACCGTCGTCCAGGCGGCGCCGCGGCGACTCTGATGATGGTGGATCCGCTCGGCCATTTCCTCGTCGCCGGGCTGCGCGGTGGCCAGGTAGACGGCCTCGGGGGCGTCGGCCAGCAAGGCTTCGGCATAGGCGCTCTTGCCTGAACGGGCGCCGCCGAGGACCAGCGTCAATTGGGGAGGCATGCGCTATTTTCCGAGGTCATGAAAGTCCCGAATACCATCTTTCAGAGCGGTGGCTCAAGGATGCCTGACGCAATGCAGCACAGGCTCTAGCCAAAAGTAATAGATTTGTGGTTCTGTATGCCGCTTTCCAATCAGAAGGGTCAATCATGACGCACAGAGCTTTGGTCACCGGCGGTGTCGCCGGCATCGGCGCTGCAATCTGCAAGGCCCTGGCGGCCGAGGGTATTGAGGTCATCGCCGTTGATGTCGCCGCCGACAAGGTGGCTGGATTCAGCAAGGCTACGGGGCTGGCCACCTATGTGGTGGATGTCGCCGACATCAAGGCGGTGCAGACGGCGATCGCCGACATCGAGGCCCTGCACGGCCCGATCGATATTCTGATCAACAACGCCGGCATCACCCGCGACGGCATGGTCCATAAAATGGACCGCGAGAGCCAGTGGGACGCCGTGCTGAACGTCAATCTCGGCGGTTTCTTCAACACCATCCGCACCCTGGCGCCGGCCTTCCGCGAGCGCGGCTGGGGGCGGATCGTCAATATTTCGTCGATGAACGGTCAGCGCGGCCAGGCCGGCCAGGCCAATTACTCCGCCGCCAAGGCCGGGGTGATGGGGTTGACCAAGGCGGTGGCGGCGGAATTGGCCGCCAAGGGCGTCACCGTCAATTGCATCGCGCCGGGTTTCATCCTCACCGAAATGACCAAGGCCATGCATGCCGAGGTGCTGGCCGCCGAAAGCAAGAAGATCCCGGTCGGTCGCATGGGCTTGCCCGAGGACATCGCCAACACGGTATGTTTCCTGGTCAGCGACAAGGCGAGTTTCATTACCGGTCAGGTGATCGGCGTCAATGGCGGACAGTATATGTAAGTCAAACCTCTCGCTGACCAGTTTGGCAGAGGCTTTCTGTGTTCGTGGCCGGGGACGCCGGTTCGTCGTCAAGCACCAGATAAAGCGCCCCGTCCTGCCAGATGGCCGGACGACCGCAGAGATCAACCCCCTTGAGCGGCAATCGGGCGCCGTGGCTGGGGCATTCGATGATGCCCTCGGCGGTGTCGAGGCGTCCCGACAGGATTTCAACGTCGCGATGCGGGCAGCGGTTTCGCACGGCGACCAGCTTTTCCTCAACGGTCACAACCAGCACATCGCGGCAGATGACCCCGGCCAGCACCGCCCGCCCGGTCCAGCGGCGATCACCACGGACGTCATGTTCGGTCAGGTGAAGAATCGGCGCCAGACGCATAGAAATCAATATGGTGGATCGATGCGGTGTCGGCACGAGGAATTTATCTGTCGAACTGCGCATTTCCATTCCCGGAAGATCTGCTAGTCTTCTTCACAGCAATATTCGCCTGATCCGCAGGCGGTCGGACGCCTTATTCAGAGTGGAGAGATTGGTGCTGGTCGATGCCTTGACCGCCAGCTTCGACCAATCCCCGGTGGCGATGTTCGTCACCGACGGGCAGGCGCGGATTGTGGCCGCCAACCAGGCTTTTCTGCGTCTCAGCGGCTATACCGCCGACCAGCTGGTCGGTGCCGAGGCCGGCATTTTGAAATCCGGACGCCATTCCCGGGACTTTTTCACCTCGCTCTGGGCCGATCTGCATGCGACCGGCAGCTGGTCCGGTGAAATATGGAACCGTCACCGCAGCGGCCGGGTATTCGCCAGCCAGATGCAGATCAACGGGTTGCTGGACGGCGACGGGCGGGTCAGTCATTACCTGGCGACGGTCAGCGACGTCACCGCCCGCAAGCGTGACGAAGACCGCGGCCGCCATGCGCGGCATGTCGATTTGCTGACCGGGCTGCCCAATGAACTGCTGTTTCTTGACCGGTTGGGACGGGCTTTCGCGCGGCACCGCCGCGACCGACGGCCGATGGCCCTGGCGCTGATCAATGTCGACGGCTTCCAGATCATCAACGACAATTATGGCTTCGAAGCCGGCGACGAATTGTTGCGCGCCATGACGGCGCGGCTGAAGACCTGCGTGCGCGACAGCGACACCATCGCCAGGCTCGACGGCGATCAATTCGGCGTGATGCTGCCCGATCTCGCCAAACGCCAGGATGTCGCGCTGATTGCCCGCAAATTGCTGGCGCAGATTTCCGATACTTACGAACTCGGCTATCACCAGAGGGCCTTTGTCAGCATCAGGGTCGGACTGGCGATCCTGCCCGGCGACGGAACCGATGCCGTCGGACTGATGCGGGCGGGCAGCATCGCCCTCAGCCATGCCAAGGCGCTTGGACGAAATGCCTTCGCCTTCTATGCCGCCGATATGAATGCCATGGCCTCGCACCGGCTGGCGCTGGAGCGCGACCTGCACGACGCCATCGCCGGCCGCCAGTTCGAATTGCATTTCCAGCCGATCGTGGAATCCGCCGCCGCCGGGCTGATCGGCGGCGAGGCCCTGATCCGTTGGAACCGGCCCGGCCATGGTCTGGTGCCGCCGGCGGACTTCCTGCCGCTGGCCGAAGAGACCGGCCTGATCGCGCCCATCGGCGATTGGGTTATCGAAGAGGTGGTCGACACCCTGCTGGCCAACCGCGCGGCCGGGATGGCGCCGGTGCGTATTTCGGTGAACATCTCGCCCCGCCAGTTGCGGGATTCCGACATCTTCGAGCGCATGAAGCATCGCCTGGAGGCCGCCGGGATTCCGGTTAACAGCCTGGAGCTGGAAATTTCCGAAGCGGCACTGCAGACCGTCGGCGTCAAGGAGGGCGATATCCTGCAAAAGATCGCCGGTTTCGGCATCGACCTGTCCATCGACAATTACGGTGCCGGCTATTCCTCGTTGCAGCAGTTGCGCAAAATGTCGGTCAAGACGCTGAAGATCGACAAGCTGGTAATGCGCAAGATGGGGACCGCCGACGACGAGGGCGTTCTCACCGAAGCCATCCTGGCGATGGCCCGGACATTGGGGATCCGCACCGTCGCCGAAGGCATCGAGACCGAAACCCAGTGGCAGGCGGTGCGCGACCGCAATTGCGATTTCGGCCAGGGGTTCCTGTTCGGCCGGCCGCTGAGCAAGGTCGAATTCCTCGATTTTATCCGTCAGGCCCAGCTCAACCCGGCAGCCAGTTGACTCCCTGCACCCGCCAGGCCGCCGCCGTGGCGTCGAGGCGGGTCAGCGACAGCGGCTCGACGGTAAAGGCCAATGCCGTCGCCGGCGTGATGTCGAGGGCGATGGCCAGGGCGGCGCGGATGGTTCCGGCATGGGCGACGGCAAGGATGTCGCGGCCGGCATGATCGGCGGTCAGGCGTCCGATCGTCGCGGCGACACGCTCGACCACCGCGGCGAAACTCTCGCCGCCGGGCGGCAGGGCGGTGGCCGGGGACTGCCAGAAGGCCGGCAGGTCGGGATCCCGGGCGGCGGTCAGGACATTCCACGAGCGCCCCTGCCAGCGCCCGAAATTCTGCTCGGCCAGGGTCGGTTCGACCAGCGCCGGCGGCAGGGCCATCCCGGCCGCTTCCAGCCCGCCGATGGTCTGGCGGCAACGGATCAGGCCGCTTTCCACCAGCACCGGGTTGCGCGGCAGACGCTGGGCCAGCAGGGCGAACCAGGTCGTGTCGGAGATGTCGCAGGGCAGATCCAGCTGCCCGGTGATGCGGGCCTCGGGATCCGGCACCGGCGCATGGCGCAGCCACCACCAGCGGGTCGTCGGCGTCGTCGTCATGGCAGGGCCGCCAGCGTCAGCAGGACGGCGGTTTCCGCCAGCTGCTGGACGGCGCCCAGCACATCGCCGGTATGGCCGCCGATCTGCCGCTGGGCCAGCAGCGCCATGCCGCCGGCGGCCAGCAGCGCCGCCAGCAGGGCGGCGACGGCGGTAATTTTCGGCAGGACGACCAGGCAGAGCGCCAGGCCGAGAGCAAGGGCAAGCAGACAGACCGCCGGCTCGGGACGGCCGGCCCCGGCGCCGAGGCCGCCGTCGCGGGCCGGGGCGAGGCCTCGCAGCACCAGCGGGAGGACGGCGCGGGAGAGCACATGGGCGGCGATCAGGGCGCCGGCCACCAGCTCGGGGCGGGCCAGCTGGGCCAGCGCCGTGCCGCGCAGGAGCAGCCCCAGCGCCAGGGCGAGGACGCCGAAACTGCCGATCCGGCTGTCCTTCATGATGGCCAGTTTGGCGGTTTTGTCGGTGCCGCCGCCGAAGCCGTCGGCGACGTCGGCGAGGCCGTCCTCATGCAGTCCGCCGGTGACCAGCACGGTGGCGGCCAGGGCCAGCCAAACCGATGGCCCGGGGGCCAGCACGCTGGCGGCCAGGGCGTAAACGCCGGCGCCGGCGCAACCGACCACCAGCCCGACCAGGGGAAACATGCCCATGGCGCCGGCCAGCGCAAAGGGCGGCGCCGGCGGCGGCAACGGCAGGCGGGTGAGAAAGGCCAAAGCGAGATGCAGTTTGGAAAACAATGTTTCGTCCCTCAATCGCCGGGCGCCGCCTCCGGCGGCTTGGCTTACCTCCGCTGACGCTGCGGGGCGCTCAACGCGCCAGTCGCTGCGCTCCCTTTCGTCCCTCAATCGCCGGGCGCAGGCTCCGCCTGGTAGTGCGCTCCGCGCACATCTCGCAAGCTCGGTTCGGCCACTCCTCGCCCTCCGGGCTCGTCGGATCATTCCCCCATCGACAGGAACAGTCCCTTGACCCGGGCCAGATGATGGACCCACAGGAAAAGCCCGACGGCGGCGGCAAGATAGCCGAGATTGAGAGCCAGGGCGACGACAAGCTGGCGGCCGGGAAACAGGTGGTCGAACATCACCATGCGCATACCTTCGAAGATATGCGACGGCGGCAGGAACCAGGCGACGGCCTGCAGCCAGTCCGGCAGGACGCTGACCGGGTAATAGATGCCGCAGAGCGGCGCCAGGGCGAAGATCAGCACCCAGGCCAGGCTTTCCGCCCCCTGGCCGTAGCGCAGCACCAGCGCCGAGACCGCCAGCCCCACCGCCCATCCCGACAGCATCAGATTGGCGAAGAAGGCGAGCAGCGGCAGGCCCAGGGTGAAAATCGAGAAATGGTAGAGCGGGATGGTGAGCAGGGCCACCGGCACCATGCCGATCAGGGTGCGGATCAGGCTCATGATCAGCATGGCGCTGACCAGTTCCAGGGGGCGCAACGGGCTGACCGACAGATGGCCGAGATTGCGCGACCATATTTCCTCGAGGAAGGACAGGGCGACGCCGAGATTGCCGCGGAACATCACGTCCCACAGCATGACGGCGCCGAGAAAGACGCCGACGGCGCGCGACACCCAGTCGCTGTGGGCGGCCATGAACTGGCTGGTGAACCCCCAGACCACCACATTGATGAACGGCCAGTAGACCATTTCGGCCAGCCTTGTCCACGAACCGCGGATCAGATAGCCGTGGCGCAGCACCATGGCGTAGATGCGGCGCGGCGAAAACACCGGGCAGTCGGTCATGCGGCGCTGCTCCCGAGGTCGTCCGGCCGCCGCGCGATATCGAGGAACACTTCCTCCATGGTTTCCCGGCCATAGCGGTCGAGCAGCATCCTGGGCGATCCGGCGTCGACGATCCGGCCCTGTTTCATGATCAGCACGTCGTCGCACAGACGCTCGACCTCGGTCATGTTATGCGAGGCCAGCAGCAGGGTGGCGCCGGTGCGCCGCTGATAGTCCTGGAAGCTGCTGCGCACCCAGTCGGCGGTGTCGGGGTCGAGCGACGCCGTCGGTTCGTCCAGCATCAACAATTCCGGCTCGTTGAGCAGCGCCTTGGCCAGGGCCACCCTGGTTTTCTGCCCGGCCGACAGCTTGCCGGCGGGCCGCGCCATCAGGTCGCCGATGGCAAACTGGCGGGCGACCTCGGCGATGCGGGCGGCCGGCCTGGGCAGACGGTAGAGATGGGCATAGACGGTCAGATTCTCGCGCACTGTCAGGCGGTGCGGCAGATCGACATAGGGAGAGGAAAAATTGATCCGCGGCAGCACCCGGTGACGATTGGTCAGCATGTCCTCGCCCAGCACCCGCACACGGCCGCCCGTCGGCAGCAGAATGCCCAGCAGGATCGACAGGGTGGTGGTCTTGCCGGCGCCGTTGCCGCCCAGCAGCGCCGTCGTGCCGCCGCGGCGCACGGTAAAACTGACGCCGTCCACCGCACGGATGTCGGCAAAGCGTTTTTCGAGGTTTTCCACCTCTATGGCAGCGGCGGTCGCCGTCATGGGATGACTGTCGGCCGTCAGCGTCGTCGCCGGAAGACGCCCTTCTGGCGCCGTAGTTCGGCGGCGATCAGGCCCTCGACATGGCGCCCCTGGAACAGGGTGACGCCCATCGCCTGGCCGCAGTCGATGGCCTCCTGGGTGTCGCACCGGCAGAGGATGGTCCGCGAGGGACCGGTGCGGTTGATGTATTCCTCGAGAGAGGCGCCGTTGGGCAGCTTGCCGGCGACCATCAAGGGGTCCCACACCAGCTTGACCAGGTCGATGCCGAGCCGCTCGCGGTCGACGAAGGGCGCCGATTCGATGTTCACCCCGTCGATGCAGATGCGATACCCGCGGTCATGGGCGAAATCGCGGGCGAACATATAGGCGCCGAGATCGGCGAAGATATCCACCTTCTGCAATTCCAACACGATGGTGCCGCGCATGCTGGCCTTGATGTTGTCGTCGAAGGTGAGGAACTCGGACGACAGCAGGGTCTGGACGTTGAGATTGATGCTGACGTCGCCGGCGACGGTACGGTCGTCATGCTTGTTGAGCAGCGACAGGACGCGGCGGTCGAGGGTTTCGGTCAGTTGCTGGAACAGCCACGGGCTGGATGCCAGATTGA
This sequence comes from Rhodospirillaceae bacterium, assembly GCA_013349665.1. GTDB lineage: Bacteria > Pseudomonadota > Alphaproteobacteria > Rhodospirillales > Magnetospirillaceae > DUZF01. The sequence goes on from DUZF01000026.1 coordinate 12,626, forward strand.
CGTTGGGCAGCAGGGTTTCGCGCAGATCGGCGATGGAAATGAACAGTTCATGAAACACCGCCTGCGGCGGCGCATGGCCGACGATGGCGCAGACCGCCTGGCGGCGCATCATATTGGCGAGATCGGCGCGGACCAGGGCGTCTTCCATCTTGCCCAGCATCAGCGGGGTCAGCGGCTCACCGCGGCGGACCGGCCGCGACACCGCCTTTTCCACAGCCTCCTGGGCGAGGTCCTGGGTACGGCGCAGGCGTTCCTCGGTGGCCATGCGCTGGGCATAGTGCAACAGCGACTGGTAATCGCGTTCCAGCAGGAACCAGTCGGCGAAAGTGCCGGCTTCGCCGCCCGCCGCCCCGGCCAGCACCGGATCGTCGCTGAACATGAAGCGCAACCTGACCACCCCGGCTTCCACATCCTCCAGGGCGGTTTCCTTGAACACGAAGACAATGTCGCAATTGGACAGGGTGAACACCTGCCCCTTGAGCTGCTTGACCAGCGGCTCGAAGGTGCCGGCGGCGATCCGCACATGATGCTCGCGGCGGTTCACCGCCTGCAGCAGGGACAGCCGGATCAGCACGGCACGCCGGCCGCGGCGATGGCGTTCCAGCTTGTGCAGGTATTCGAGCAGCAGGTTCTCGCCGGTCGGCAGACGCTGGGCGATCATCTTCTGGCGTTCGAGGGTGGCGCGGTCGACCGGACCAAATGCCATCACAGACCCTCCTGACGTTTCTTCGGCTTCGGCGCCCGCATCACCGGCGCACTGTCGAGCATGGCGTGGTTGCCGCATTCCAGGCGCAGCGGACCGGCGACGACGCCGTGACGGGCGATGCACTGCGCCAGGGTGCAGGCGGCGGCCTTGTCGCAGTGATGCATGGTGTAGGCGGCCAGCATGGCATCGACGTGACGGCCCTGAAAACGGGTGATGCCCTGGTTCAGCCCCCAGGCGATGCCGTCCTCCGAATCGCAGCGGGCCAGCAGAAGCTTTTCCGTCGGTACCGACATCAGGGCGGCGGCGGCGGCATTGCCGAATTCCGCCTCGCGCATCTCCATGCTCCAGCTGATTTTGTAAAGATCGGCGTCGAATTGCCGGATGTCCATGAGGCGCAGCGTCAGGGCGTTGAGGTTGTCGATGATCACCCCGATGCCGCGCTCGCGCAGCTGCGGGCGCAGGGCCTGGTAGCCGCGGCTGTCGGCCAGGATGTCGAGCACCGACAGTTCCAGCGAAATCTGGGTTCCCGGCGCTTCGCCGGCTTCGAAGTCGGCGAAGGACTTGGTGGCCGCCGTGGCGAGATTGAAATTGAGGCTGAAGGTGCTTGGCCGCTCGGTCAGCTTCATGGCGCGCAGCGAATCCAGCATGCGCAGATCGAGGGTCTGGCTCAGATGTTGGAACAGCCAGCGGTTGCCCAGCAGGTTGATGTCGGGCGCCAGGGCCTTCTGCAACTCGGCCATGGCGACGTAGAATTCCTGGAACAGCGAGACCGCGTTGCCCTGGCCGGTGATGACGATGGCCGTCTGGCGACGGATCAGCCGGGTGATGTCGATCGCCGCCAGGCGCTCCAGCACCGCCCCCAGGGTCTTCGAATCGAGGTTCTGCATCTCCTTGCCGCCGGCGGATTTTGCCTTGAGGCGCTTCTTGGCGTCGGCGACGGTCTGGCGGGCGAGGTCGAGGAAGCCCTCATAATGGGTCTCGAGGTCGTACATGGTGGAAAAATGATCACGGCCGTCGCCGCTGTCGGCATAGGTCAGCGGGTCCTTGGAGAACAGGGCCCGCAGCTTGAAGACCATGTTTTCGACATCGACCGGGTTAGGCTCCTTCAGCATGAAGACGATGTCGGAATTGCCGAGCAGGAACATCTGTCCGCGATAGGCGTTGACCATCGGCTCGAGCATCCTGAGGGCGATGCGGATATGGCCTTCCTGGCGGTTCTGCGGCCGCAGCAGCGAAAGATGGATATGCATCGCGATGCGGCCGTCGCGGATCCTGGCGATACGCTCGGCGGCACCGAGCAGCAGGCTTTCCTGGGTGACGATTTCTGGAGCGGGTGCTCCCGGCACCGGCATATTCATGCGACAACCTTCCCATCGCCCCTTGTTCTGCGGTATCGGCGCCCGATTTTAGGACAACTGCCGATATCGCAGGATATATTCTTGATGCGACTGTGCCTTAAGCCATGCTGATGGTGCGTTGTCAGCAGGACTGACGGCATCGTGGCCGGTCAGCCGTCTTGGCCGTCGCGGTTCGACGCTTATCTACAGATAGCATCGCCTGTCTGCACCAACCAGAGGAGAAATGCGCATATCCTCCGACAATAGCCGCCGCGGGACGGTCCTGGCACCGCCCGCGACCAGGCTTTACGCCATCGGCGACATTCATGGCCGCTGGGATCTCCTGCAGACCCTGCTGGGCCTCATCCGTTGCGATGCCGGGACGTCGACGGCAAGCCGGCGCGTGGTGGTGTTCCTCGGTGACTATGTCGATCGCGGCCGGCAATCGGCCGAGGTGGTGGAGGCGCTGGTCAACGGTCCGCCGGACGATCCGTCATGGCGGGGCTTCCAATGGATCTGCCTCAAGGGCAATCACGAGGATGCCATGCTGCGCTTTCTCGATGGCGAGACCGACGGCGAGGATTGGCTGGCCCATGGCGGCCGGACCACCATCGAGAGCTACAGCCGCCGGCCCATTCCGCCGGCGGCCGGTCCCGGGGGATTGCGCGCGCAGTTGCGGGACGGCCTGCCCGACCGCCATCGCCGCTTTCTCGCCGGACTGCCGCTGTGGCACGCCGAAGGGGATTATCTGTTCGTCCATGCCGGCCTGCGCCCGGGGGTGGCGATGGCCGACCAGAACCCCGATGACCTGATGTGGATCCGCGGCAGCTTTCTCACCTCGGCGGTCGACCACGGGCGGATGGTGGTCCATGGGCACAGTATCGTCCCGCAACCGGAGATCCATGCCAACCGCATCGCCATCGATACCGGGGCCTATTGCAGCGGGCGGCTTACCGCGCTGGTCTCGGAAGGCTCCGACAGCGGTTTCCTCAGCACCTGACAGGGAAGTTTCTTGCAACTTTCGCGGCGTTGGGTTAGCCGGTAACGGATGAGTGATCCAAGCCAATTGGCAACCCGAGTCGCCAGCCTGGAAGGGGCGGCGGTGCTGTGCGTCGGCGATGTGATGCTGGACCGTTTCGTCTATGGCGATGTCGAACGAATCTCGCCGGAGGCACCGATCCCGGTGCTGCGGGTGCTTCGCGAATCCGCCATGCTGGGGGGTGCCGGCAACGTCGTGCGCAATCTGGTGGCGCTGGGGGCCAAGCCCTATTTCGTCACCGTGCTGGGGGACGACGCCGCCGCCGGCGAAGTGACCCGGCTGGTCGGCGAACACCCCGAGGTGGTTTCCGAGCTGATCGTCGAGGACGGCCGCCTGACCACCATCAAGACCCGCTATTTCGCCGGCAGCCAGCAATTGCTGCGGGCCGACCATGAAACCTTGCGGGTGCCGGCCGAGGCCATCCAGGCCCGTATCCTGGCGGCGGTGGACGACTGGCTGCCGTCGGTCGGGGTGGTGGTGCTGTCCGATTACGGCAAGGGCGTGCTGGCCGCCCCGATGGTGCGCGCGCTGATCGAGCGCTGCGTCCGCGCCGGGCGGCCGGTGCTGGTGGATCCCAAGGGAACCGATTATTCGATCTATGCTGGCGCCACCCTGATGACCCCCAACCGCAAGGAACTGCGCGAGGCGACCGGCCTGCCGGTGGGCAATGACGAGGAGATCGTCGCCGCCTGCCGACAGCTGATCGAAGCCTTCGGCATTCACGGCGTGCTGGCGACCCGCAGCCAGCACGGCATGAGCCTGGTGCTGGCGCAGGGCGAGGTTCACCATCTGCCGGCCGAGGCGCGCGAGGTGTTCGACGTCTCCGGGGCCGGCGATACCGTGGTGGCGACCATGGCGACGGCCATCGCCGGCGGTCTGGACGCGGTGGACGCGGCGCGCCTGGCCAATGTGGCGGCGGGCATCGTCGTCGGCAAGGTCGGCACGGCGGTGGCCTACGGCTCGGATGTGGCGGCGGCGTTGCTGCATGGCGAGACGGAGTCGAAAGACGGCAAGGTGCTGCCGAGAAACGCCGCCGTGGATCAGGTGGAGCGCTGGCGACGCCGCGGACAGCGGATCGGTTTCACCAATGGCTGTTTCGATCTTTTGCATCCCGGCCATGTTTCGCTGCTCGACCAGGCCAAGAGCCATTGCGACCGTCTGGTGGTGGGGTTGAACAGCGACCGCTCGGTGCAACGCCTGAAGGGCGCAAGCCGTCCGATCCAATCCGAGACGGCGCGGGCCACGGTGCTGGCCTCGCTGGCCAGTGTCGACCTGGTGGTTATCTTCACCGAGGACACGCCGCTGGAACTGATCACCTCGCTGCAGCCGGAGGTGCTGGTGAAGGGCGCCGACTACACCGTCGAGCAGGTGGTCGGCGCCGAGGTGGTGCAACGGGCCGGCGGCAAGGTGGTGCTGGCCCAACTGGCCGCCGGCCACAGCACCACCGCCACCATCGCCCGGATGAACAAATAGGCGGCACTGGAAGAACGGGACAACCATGCCGATCTGCAGCAAATGACCAGGCCTCGCAAAGCCATCGTCCTGTTGTCCGGTGGCCTCGATTCGGCCACCTGTCTCGCCATTGCCAGGGATCGCGGCTTCCAGGCGGTGGCGCTGTCGTTCCGCTACGGCCAGCGCCATCAGGTGGAACTGGCGGCCGCCGAACGGGTGGCGAAGGCAATGGGGGCCGACAGCCACCGGGTGGTCGACATCGATCTGCGGGCCTTCGGCGGTTCGGCCCTGACGGCGGATATCGCGGTCCCCAAGAACCGTCCGGACAGCGAGATGGCGGCGGGCATCCCGGTGACCTATGTGCCGGCCCGCAATACCATTTTCCTGTCCTTCGCCCTGGCCCTGGCCGAAGTCGAGGAGGCCGGCGACATCTTCATCGGCGTCAACGCCATCGACTACAGCGGCTATCCCGACTGCCGTCCGGCCTATGTCGAAGCCTTCCAGCGGATGGCCAATCTGGCCACCCGGGCGGCGGTGGAGCAGGGGCGGCGGCTGTCCATCCATACGCCGCTGATCACGCTGAGCAAAGCCGAGATCATCCGCACCGGCCTGGCGCTGGGGGTCGATTACGGGCTGACCATCAGCTGCTATGACCCGTCACCCGGCGGCATCCCCTGCGGCGGCTGCGATTCCTGCCGGCTGCGGCAAAAAGGCTTCGCCGAGGCGGGGCTGGCCGATCCGGCCCTGGTGGGATGACCGGTCTGGCGGCGCTGCTGGCCGAGATCCGGGCCTGCCGTCTGTGCGAGGCCCATCTGCCGCTGGGGCCGCGGCCGACGCTGGCGGCGGCGGCCTCGGCCCGGGTGTTGGTCGCCGGCCAGGCCCCGGGACGCAAGGTCCATGACAGCGGAATTCCCTGGAACGATCGTTCGGGAGACCGCCTGCGCCAATGGATGGGCCTGGAACGCGGTGATTTCTATGACGAGGGAAGGCTTGCCCTGATCCCCACCGGCTTTTGCTATCCCGGAGCCGATCCCAAGGGGGGAGACCTGCCGCCGCGGCGTGAATGCGCCCCGACCTGGCATCCCCGCCTGCTGGCCGCCTTGCCGGGGTTGCGCCTGACCCTGCTCGTCGGAAGCTATGCCCAGGCTTTTCACCTTGGATCACGGCGCAAATCCACCATGACCGAGACGGTGCGATCGTTCCGCGACTACCTGCCGGACATCCTGCCTCTGCCCCATCCCAGTTGGCGCACCACCGCCTGGGAGACGAAAAACCCCTGGTTCGGTGATGACGTGCTGCCGGAATTGCGACGGCAGGTGAGGGCTCTCCTGTAACTGCCCTGCCGATTGGGCTATTCTGATCGGAATGTCCGCCCTCGTCCGCTCCCTCTTCCTCTGTTGCCTCGTCGCCGGCTGCGCCACCTCGGTACCGCCGCCGCCGCCGCCGTTGCCGCCGCCGGATCCGGCCGCCCGGTGCCTGGCCGATCTCGACCGGCGGCAGGTGGCCTACCAGCGGGTCGAGGACTGGCAGACTCCGGAGGGCTGCGGCGTGCAATGGGCGGTGCGGGTCAAGGCCTCGGCCACCCAATGGAACCGGCCGTTGCTGATGTCCTGCCAGCTGGCCGGGCGGATCAACGATTTCGAGACCACGGCGGTACAGCCCTTGGCGCAGAGCCTGCTCAAACAGCCGGTGAGGAAGATGTTCAATGCCGGCAGCTATGATTGCCGGGGTGTACGCGGCAGCCATCCCGAACGCCTGTCGCAGCATGCCCTGGGACGGGCCATTGACCTCACCGGTTTCGAACTGGCCGACGGAACGGTGGTCTCGGTCCTCCACGACTGGCCCGGCAAGGGCCCGAAGGCGGTCTTTTTGCGGCAGGTGGCGAAGGCCGCCTGCGGTCTCTTCAATGTGGTCATCACCCCCGACGGCAATGCCCTGCACCGCGACCATTTCCACTTCGACCTCGGCCCCCACAAAGCCTGCGGCGTCGGCGGGAAGGATTAGATATCGTAACGCAGGACCGCTTCCTCCCTGGCTTTGCTCAGGGACATATCCGACAGCGAGGTATTGTCGAGAATGGCGGCGACGGCATCGCGCACGCCCTGCATCACCGCGCGCACCGAACAGGCGGTCTCGTCGGCGCAGTCATCGCAGGGGCGGTAAGCGGTTCGAGACACGCAGGCGATGGGGGCCAGGGGGCCATCGAGAATGCGGACGATATCGCCGACACTGATGCTGGCCGCCGGTTTTGCCAAAGTATAGCCACCCCCCTTGCCCTTCTTGGAGGAAAGCATGCCCTTGAGTTTCAGTTCCAACAGGATGGTGTCGAGGAATTTTTTCGGGATGCGTTCGTCCCTCGCCACATCGGCGATCAGCACAGATCCCTGGCCTTCTCGTCGCGCCAGATAGACCATGGCCTTCAGGCCATATTTCGCCTTGCTGGAGAGCATCCCGTTTTCCAATCCACAAACTCACTAGAGATGTGATTTTCGAGGCAAAAGCGGGTGCTGTCCAGTGTCGGATCAAATCGCCGTGTCGGTTATCACGCAGCCAAAGGGGTCAGTTGACAAAGACGGTCCTTTAATCCGGCCTGAGCGAAGCGGATCCAGGGCCAGACATCCTCGGGCCGCAAGCCGTCGCGCTTCATCACCAACAGGGTAATGGGATCTTCCATCAGGTCGCTGATGTCCGGCTCGCCGTAAAGCCAGGGATCCTGGCGGCGCCGGGACGGTTTTGCGGCAGCGGCGGACGCGCGAACTGGGGGATTCATTTTCCTCACCTCACTGGTAGCTGCAGTCCTCAACCATGTCACATGAGAGTAAGAGCGGCAGGCGACCGGTGCAACATAAATCTACTAACTACTAGAAAAATGTTCTATAATCTCCGAGGTCGCAATCACGCCGGGGGGATCGGTTCGATGGGGGCAAATCAGGTGGTCTCACAGTCATCCGGGACGGCGTCCGTCAATCTCGATGGCCGTCTTATTCTTTATGTCGGCGGACGCCACCAGCATGTGGCGGGTCTCCGGGAGCTGGTCGAGGAGTGCAACGGAACCTTTGCCCATCACGACGGGGGTGTCGAGCAAAGCATGGAAAAGCTGGGCGGCCTGCTGAAACGGGCCGATGCCGTCATGTTTCCCGTCCGCTGCGTCAGTCATAAGGCGCAGTTCAAGGTCAAGAGCGCCTGCCGAAAATCGGGCAAGCCGTTCCGCCCGCTGCGCAGCATGGGCGCCGAGGCGGTGATCCAGGCCTTGCAGGCGATGGTGTAGAGCCAATGGTTTTTCAGGACCCGCAATGGGCCGTCTCGCGGCCTCCCGCCTCAGCGATGATCTTGATGATGGCGGCTTTCCTTTTCAGGGTTTAGTGTCTCTGGCGTAACGGGGTGTACCAGCAAGTAAAGATTTGCTTTGTTTCCGTAGATATTCAACTCTGAATTTTATAAACTCGGTCGCCTGGAAATAGGGATCAGCGCCATTGGCCGTTTCGATTTTGCGTGCCTTTAAAGCTCAATTTCTGACGTCTCCGACCAGTGCCTTATCTCAGGCGATCTGGATCCTTCCCATTGTCGCGCTTCTGATCATTGGCTGCACGTTTAGTTGGTTCACATATAACGAATATAACCAGGCAATCGAACGAGAGTTTCGCGCCCTCGAGTCAAATGACAGGATTGCTTTGGCTTTGGTCACCGGCCTGATGCGTAATCTTGAGCAATTCTTGGACAATATTGCAGACGAGCAAAAAACGCTGTCCGCGAAAGAGCGGGAAAGCTATGACGCCGAGCTCGTCGCCCGGAAAACCCATTTTCCGGAAGTGCGGTCTCTGGTTGTCATCAATGCCAAGGGGCGAGTGGAATATTCGGCCAATCCGAAGCTGAAGGGGTTCGATTCTTCTGAACGCGACTACTTCGTTGCTCATCTCGGTAAACCGCTTGAGCACAACTTTTATGTCTCGCGTCCATTTAAAACAGCGACCGGCAACGACATGAGCATCGCCTTTTCTGTCGCCATTTACGATGGCGACAGAAAGTTCCAGGGGATGGTGGTTTCGGGGTTGGACCCCGCCTATTTCGAATCGGTGTTGAGCCAGGTCAGGCCGCAGGGGGAGGGGACCACCGCGTCACTCTTCAACTCTCACGGAGATTTCATCTGTCGCATTCCAAACCGGGACGCGTCTCGGGAAGATGGCGATGGCGCCAACGAGGTTATGCGCGCCCATTTTGAGTCACAAAAATCGATGACGCGGCAAATCGGCATGTCGCGGATTGATGGGGTGAAGAAGCTGTTTGTTATAAGCAGTGTCGGCAACACGGGAATATATGTCGGCATCTCCCGTAATTTCGACGATGTTCTCATTGAATGGAAAAAAACGGTATTTATAGAATTTATTATATTTATAATAACCGCTGTAATCCTATTCAGTCTTTCGTCTATTGCCTCCCGGCGAGAGAGGGAGCGTAAGACTGCGGACGACGCGTTCCGAGTGCAGGCGATCCGGTTGACAGCAATAAATGCCGAATTGGAAAGATTTGCTTATATCGCCGCTCATGATCTTCGCGAGCCGGTGCGTTTAGTGTCGAACTATTTGAC
>DUZF01000027.1 GCA_013349665.1 Rhodospirillaceae bacterium
ATTGGTATAATAGAGGTAGCCGACGATCGCGCCCATCAGGGGGATGATCGCCAGGCTGAAGGCGGCGGCGATGCCGATCTGCAAACGGATGCGCAAGAGACCACCCTCCTGGTGACATGGAAAATAGCCACTTATTTCATGCGGATACTATCACCCCGACGGTAAAACCAAAATGGTTTCGCGGAGGACAAACCTGACCTTATGGTCAGATTTCATCTGCGCCGGCCGGCAGTATGATGTCGCCTAATGAGCAACACCGTCGCCGCCAGGTTTACCTCGGCGCTGGCCGCCAGCCGGGCGCGCCGGCATCCCTACCCCCATTGGCTGCTCGACCAGGTGTTGCCCGCCGGCCTGGCGGCGGAAATCGCCGGGTTGGCGATCGCCTGCCCGCAGGCGATGCTGTTCGACGGACGGCGGGAATCCAATAATTCCTCGCGGATTTACTTCAATGCCGCGGCGCGGAGCCGCTTCCCCGCCGTCGAGGCGCTGTCCCGGGCCTTGCAGACGCCGATGGTGGCCGACACCATCGGCGGGGTTTGCGGCGCCGATCTGCGGGGCAGCCGCCTTCGCATCGAGTATTGCCAGGACAGCGACGGTTTCTGGCTCGAGCCGCATACCGATATCGGCGCCAAGCGCTTCACCATGATGCTCTATCTGTCGTCCGGGCCGGACAGCGACGACTGGGGAACCGACATCTACGACCGTCAGCGGCGCTGGTACGCCAGGGCGCCGGGCTTCTTCAACAGCGGCCTGATCTTCATTCCCGGCGACCATACCTGGCATGGCGTCGAGCGGCGGCCGATCCCCGGGATGCGCCGCAGCCTGATGATCAACTACGTCGGACCGGAATGGCGGGCCCGCCATGAACTGGCCTTTCCGGAGCAGCCTGTGCAATAGCCGGCGACGGGTGCTAACCTCCCGGGTCAGATGACCTTGTCGCTGCATATCGCGGGTATCGGTGCCTCGGCCGGCGGGCTGGAGGCGATGCTGGAGATGTTTGCCCGCCTGCGCCCCACCGGCCGCATCGCCTATGTGGTGGCCCAGCATATGGCCGATGACGGCCATAGCGATCTGGTGGTCAGGCTGATCCAGCGCTCCTCGGCGATGACCGTGGTCCTGGCGGAAAACGGCATGCGGCTGCGGCCGGACCAGGTGTTCGTCATTCCCGCCGGCAAGGACGGCCAATTGGCCGGAAGCCAGATCATCCTGGCCGATCCCGATCCCGAGAACCTGTCCACGCCGTCGGTCAACACCCTGTTCGCCTCCATTGCCCGTTCGGCCGGGCCACGGGCGATCGGCATCATTCTGTCCGGCGCCGGATCGGACGGGGCGGTCGGCTGCCGGGCCATCAAGGGCGGCGGCGGCCTGACCCTGGCCCAGGACCCCCTGGAAGCCAAGATGGACGGCATGCCGGGGGCGGCGATCCGCGCCAAGGCTGTCGACCATGTGCTGCCGGTGGAAAAGATCTGCGAGACCCTGGCCTCACTGTTTTCCGCCGCCACCACGGCGGAAGCAGAGCTGCCACCGCCACCGCAGACGCATGAGGAACTGCGGCATGTCATCGAAAGCATAAACAAAATCACCGGCATCGATTTCTCCCAATACAAGGAGGAAACCTTGCTGCGGCGATTGGAAAAGCGAAAAGAAACTGTCGGCGCCGTCTCGGCGGAAGCCTATCGGCGGCTGATCGGCCGCGATCCCGAGGAACTGCGGATCCTGCAGCAACAGTTCCTGGTGTCGGTGTCGTCGTTCTTTCGCGACCCGGCGTCATTCGCCGCCCTTGAGCGGGCGCTGGGCGAGTGGCTCGGCAAGAAACCGGCCGGCGAGCCGATCCGCGTCTGGGTGCCGGGTTGCGCCGCCGGCGAAGAACCCTACAGCCTGGCCATCATCCTGCAGGAAGTGGCGGCCGCTATCGGGAGACAGTTTCCCATCACCATCATCGCCAGCGATCTCAATCCCCAGGCCCTGACCCTCGCCCGGGATGGCATTTATCAAAAAACCGCATTCAAAGAGACCGGAGACTTGCGGCGTAACAAGTACTTTTCCCCCAAAGGGCAGCAATTCGAGATCAAACCCGCGGTCAAGTCTTGCGTCAGCTTCGAACAACGCGATGTGTTCACCGGAGATCCGCCGACGGACCTCGATCTCGTCAGTTGCCGCAATCTGTTAATCTATATAAAAAGCCAATTGCAAGACGATCTGATAAAACAGTTTCATCAAGCCTTGCGGCCCCAGGGTCTGCTTTTTATTGGGCAATCGGAGTCCCTTGGCTTTCTCGGCAATTCGCTTTTCGCGCCGGTCGACCTCTATCATCGATTATTCCGGCGGCGCGGCTGATTTTGGGGAGGGGTTTTTCATGCAAGCGTTTCTGGTCTTTATCGAACGCTTCAGGTTAACCACCAAACTGGTGATTGGCTTTTCCATCGGCATCGTCCTCGCCATCGCCATCGGCATCAACGCGCTGTCCAGTCTTTCCGACCTCGAGGCGGACATGGAGCGGATGTACGAATTCGATCTGATGGGCATTTCCCATATCAAGGAAGCCAATATCAATCTGATCTATATGGGCCGGGCCATGCGGCAGATGATGATCGCCCAGGACGATCTCACCCGCGACCGGGCGCGGGCCCAGGTCACCGCCGCCAGGGAAACCTTGCGCCGGGAAATGGCGGAAGCGCAGAAGAATTTCTACAGAGCGGAAACCCAGGCTCGCAGTGAGCAGTTCAACCGCGACTTCGCCAAGATGACGGAAAATTTTGAACACGCCATCGCCTTAATCGATAAGGAGAAATCGAATCCTTCCGAGGCCGCCAGATTTATTACCAGTGCCGATTTCATTAATACCGTGAATGCCGCCGACGATGACCTGACGGCGCTGTCCAAGGTCAAGGAACAGGGGTCGAAGGCAACCATAGACCTGGCGCGCAAGCAGACCGAGAACGCCAGGCGGGACGCATTGCTGATCGTCATTATCGGGCTTTTGCTGTGCGTCGGCTGTGGGATCCTGATCGGCGCATCGATCAAACATCCCAATGACCGGCTGCGCAATTCGGTGGAGGACCTGGCTGCCGGCAAAGTGGAGGCACCGATTCCCCATACCGATTACCCCAATGAAATCGGTGTCCTCGCCCGCGCCATCGGGGTGCTGCAGGGCATCTATCGCCAGGCCGACGAGCAGCATTGGGTCAAATCCCATGCCGCCGAAATCGCCGCTCAACTGCAGCAGGCCGAGGATTTCACCGCCTTGGCGCAGGCCGCCGTCTCGGCGCTGGCACCGGTCATCGGCGCCGGCCACGGAGCCTTCTATGTCGCCGACAGCGAGGACAACTATGTTCTGCTGGCCAGCTACGGCTATCGCGAGCGCAAGAGCTTGAGCGGCAGCTTCCGGGTCGGCGAGGGGCTGGTCGGGCAATGCGTCATGGAAAAGGCGCCGATCCTGCTGACCGCGCCCAGGGACTATATCCGCATCGGTTCCGGATTGGGTGACGGCCCCCCCGCCTCCATCATCGTCCAGCCCATCGTTCATAACGATCGCGTGCTCGGCGTTCTGGAAATGGCCAGCTTTCAGAATTTCACCGGCCGCCATCAGGCCCTGCTGGAGGCGCTGACCCAGGCGCTGGCCACCAATATGGCCATTCTCGAGCGCAATCTGCGCACCCGGGAACTGCTGGCGGCGACGCAGGAACAGGCGGTGCGGATGGAAAAACAGGCGGCGCAGCTGGAAGAACAGCAGGTGGAGATGGAAGCCCAGCAGGCTGAACTGCTGGAGACGGAAAACTGGTTCCGCAGCATCATCGAAATGGCGCCGGACGGCATGCTGGTGGCCGATGCCGGCGGTAAGATCCTGCTTTGCAATCCCAGCGCCGAAAAGCTGTTCGGCTACGAGACCGGGGAAATGGTCGGACGCCGCCTGGACCAGCTGCTGCCCCAGTCATCGCGCGAGGTCTTCCGGCTGGACGGTCTGGCCGGCTGCGAGCTGGTGGGATCTTGCAAAGACGGGCATGCCATCACCGTGGCGGCTTCGGCCAATCCACTGCCCTCCATCGGCCACCGCGGCAAATGCGTCAGCGTATCCCTGCGCGAGGCCGCGACTTAACGGGAAAGCTGCTCCAAAGCCGCCAGGGCGGCGTCGAAGTCATAGCCGTCGACGGCCTTGGCCACCGGTTCGAGACGGCCGGCCCAAGGCGTTCCGGCCAGTTTATCCATCAACTCGCCCAGCAGGGTTTCGGCTTCGGTATCGCTGTCCCTGAGCAGCTCGCCAAGACGCTCGAGGGCCGCCCGCAGTTCGTCCTCGGGCATGGTCATCGGCTTTGCCGCGACGGCCTGGACGCCACCTTCCAGCGCCGCCAGCCCGGCCATCACCGGATCGAGTTCGGCCAGCACCGCCGCCAGGCGGGCATCGATGTCGCCGCCGTCCTTGCAGGCCTTCTCCAGCAGGGCGGCGGCGGCCTGCACGGCTTTGGCGCCGATGCTGCCGGCGACGCCCTTCAGGGTATGGGCGACACGGGTCGCCGCCTCGGCATCGGCATCGGCGCGGGCGGCCGCGAAGGAACGGGCGAAATCGCTTTGCCCGTCGCGGAACATCACCAGCATGCGCCGATACAGGCTTTCCTTGTTGCGGGTGGTTGCCATTCCGGCCTTGACGTCGATGCCGGGCAGGTCCGTCAGGGCGGCGGCGGGTGGTGGCGGGCTTGGTGTTGGGGCGGGCTCGACCGGTTCCTCGGCGGGAGGGGGAGCCGCCTCCACCGGGCGCGGCGCCCTATCGGTGATGACACGGCCGACGCTGACGACGCCCAGGAGCTTGCCGCCGGCATCGTGGAACGGCGCCCTCAGGATATCCAGCAGCAACCGTCGGCCATCGGCGAAGTCGGTCCATTCCTCGGCAGTGGCCACCATTCCCGATTCCAGGACCGCCTGGTCGGATTGGCGGACCGCAAAGGCCGCCTCGGGCGGAAAAATGTCGTAATCGCTGCGCCCGATGATCTCCTCCAGCGGTTTACCGACCCGGCCGGCGAAGGCTTCGTTGCCGCCGAGATAGATGCCCTCCGGGTCCTTGTAATAAATCGGGTCGGGGATGGCGCTGATCAGCGCGCTCAAGGTGGCGCGCTGGCGGTCGACGTCCTCGCTGACGCGCTTCCTGTCGGTGATGTCGCGGATCGTCGCACAGATACACAGGCCCCGCCCGGCCAGGTCGGGAAGTTTCGCCAGCCTGACATCGACGGAGAACTCGGAGCCGTCGCGGCGCCGGGCGCGCAGTTCCATATTCCGCCGGCCCTGCTTGGCATCGGTGATGAAACCGTCGCGCAGGGCCAAATGCCTCGCCCGAACCGCCTCGGGGATGAGAATTTCGATGGGTTGGCCGGTCAGTTCGCCGGCGGCGAATTCGAACATCGCGTCGACCTGCTGGTTGACCATGGTGATGACGCCGCGGTCATCGACGACGACGATACCGTCAGGTGCCGATTCGATGATGCCGCGGTACCAGGCCTCGGTCGCCTTAAGCGCCTGTTGCTGGGTCTCCAGGCGGACCGACTGGCTTTTGGTTTCCTCCAGCAGTTGCGCCGTTCTGGCATTGCGTTCAAGAATTTCCAGATTGACCGCCAGGATCGGCATCACGCTGTCCAGCAGCGCCTGTTCCTTGGTGCCGAAACCCTGGAATGTCGCCAGTTCCACCACCCCCATCAGGCGTTCACCGCGCAACACCGGATACAGGCCGATGGCATTGGGCGGCGCCTCGATGAGACCCGAGCTGATGGGAAGGTAGTCCTTCGGCGGACGGGTGAGAATGATCGGCGCCCGTTCGGCGGCGCATTGCCCGGCCAATCCCTCACCCAGCGCGTAATACTGTTCGAACTCCTTGCGGGTGCGGAACGCATAGCTGCCGATCAGGTGAAGTCTGCGGGCATCCTCTTCATAAGCATAGAAAACCCCATATCCGGCCTGCAGCAGCGGCGACAGTTTCGATAGGAATGTCTGCGCCAGTTGCACCGCGTCAGCCGCCGACTGCAGGTCCAGAAGAATTTCCGCCTGCTGGGTCTTGATCCAGCGCTGCGCCGCCATCTGTTCGGCCTCGGCCTGCAGGACGCGGATGGCGCGGGCGAGATCGCCGGTCTCATTGGGAAAGTCGGTGTAGGGAATGATGTCGTCGACTTTGCCCTCGGCGATGGCGGCCACCGCCTGGCGCAAATGCTCGGTCGGCTTCTGGATCGACCGGGCGATAGTGAACCCGGCCAGGATGCCGAAGACGATGCCGGCGCCGACCAGCGCCAGGAACCGTCCCTGGCTGAAGCGCAGGAAGTCGAGGGTGTCGCCGACCAGCTGCCTGGCCCGCCGTTCTTTGATATTGGACACCAGCTCGAGCGCGCGGAAGCTGTCGATGCCCTTGTTCTGAAAGTCGGGGGTGACGAGGATGGCGCGGGCCTCGTCGACCTTTCCGGCCCGGATCAGCTCGGCTACCGTCCCGACGTCGCGGTCGTAGGCGCCATAAAGCTGTTGGAACCGGTCCAGGTTGTCGCGGTTGGCGGCTTCCGACAGGCGGCCCTTAAGATCGCTGATGTCCCGGGGCAGCCGATCCCGGGCCACAGACAGTTGACCGAAAGCCAGATCGCGCTGCGCCTGATCCGGTGCCAGAAGCGCCTGACGCAGGGCACGGCCGACCAGGGCGTATTGGATCTGCGCATCCTTGGCGCTGGACAGCCCCAGCAGGCCGTCCTCGTAGAGAAACCGGATGTCGTCGGTCAGCACCTGCTGCCCATAGAGGCCAAGGCCGCCGACCGCCAGCAGGATGAGCAGAAGGATCGACAGGTTGAGCGTCAGCTTGCGGCCGAGGCGCAGGCGGTACAGCCGGCCCATCAAGGTCATGGCGGCAGTCCCTCCCCGTCAGCCATTGGCCGGTCCGTGGGCCCCTTGCCGATCGGCGATGAAGGCGCCCAGCGCCTTGTCGGTGTTGAGAATGTGGTTTGACAGCCAGCTGATCAGAAATTCCATCAGGGCGGTCTTGGCAATGCGCTGTCCGGCCTTCAGCCCGCTATGGATGGCGCCGACCCGGTCGGCGAAGGCCTCATGCTGCAGCAGGTGGTCATTGGCCTCCTCCGGCCGCAGCGCCTCATAGGCATGGTCCCCCATCAGCTTTGCCTCGGTCTGGAAATGATAGCCGGCATAGCTCAGCAAACCTTCGACGATATGGGTGAAGTCCTCGATCGGACTGCGATCGCTCAATTTGCTGCCGGCCTCGCCGAGCAGACGGATCAGCACCCGGTGCTGGTCGTCGACGATCGCGACCCCGGTGGCGAAATCGGGACGCCAGGTAATCGGCGGCAGCAGTTCTTCCGGCATGAATACCCCCTCCAAGAGATTTTGGACCAGGTGAAATGATCCACCAAGAGTTAATTCCACGAACAGCCGGCCAACCCGGTGGCGAGGATGAAGGCGAAAAGCCCCTATAGATCTTCCGCCTATAGCCTAAGTCATGACGCCGCCGCCCACAGCAAACGGCAAGATATCCACACGTGAATTCTGTGACAGTTTTCTTTCTGGACCGTGAAAAAAATGTGAAACAGAAAGTTTGCCGAAGTAAAAAAAATCCGGCTCAAGAATTAGGCAATCGGTGCGATGGTAAAGCTGGGCAGCGTTCCCCGCCACCTGCACACAGAGTTATCCACAGTTTATGGGGATAGGATTCGACTAACGGCATAGGCGGATTACGAACGCTCGTGGAAGTCGGCCAGGCTGTTGATGGCGGCGGCGAGCAGGCGATGATCATTGCCGGCGACGATGGCCGACAGGATCGATGCCGCTTCGTCGCTGATAAACCCCGCCGTCCGCAGGGCCGGAAGGAACCCTTCCGAACGCAGAATCTCGCCGGCCGGACGGAGCATGCGATGCCGGCCGCGCTGACCTTCCTTCTCGATGCAATCCACCATGGCTTCGTCCGGCGGACGCTTGCGGTGAATTTCAAAGGCCAGGGCGCGCAGGAAACGCACCGCCACATCGGCGTCCGGTCGGCTCATCTGCGCACACCTTTCGCCAATCCCGTGGGGACCCCCCACCCGACCGGCAGACTGGAATAAGAGAGATACCAGATAGAGGCGGCAGGCTTCCTGCCCCTCGGTCTTGGCGCGTGGGATAGCATATCCTTACCCGCAACCCAAATCTTATCGGCGCCCAGTTACACGTTGAAACCGAATATCTGTTGACGCCAGACAGGCTCCGGTGCGCAAAGAATATTGCTACATCTGTAACAATCAGCCGGTGGTTTTTCCTCCTATGAACCATATCTCCGCCAAACGAACAGAATGCCGCGCCACCGACACCGACCGCCATGTCGGCAGCCGTATCCGCGAACGTCGGGTCCTGCTGGGCCTGAGCCAGCAGCAACTGGCCGAAATGATCGGCGTCACCTATCAGCAGGCCCATAAATATGAGCGCGGCATCAACCGCATCTCCGCCGGGCGGCTCTACGAGATCGCACGGGTTCTTAGCCTTCCGGTCGGATATTTCTTCGAAGGGCTTGGCGAAGACCGCAGCGCCGATCTGACCCCTCGCCAGCGCATGTGCCTGGAACTGGCCCGCAATTTTTCCTGCATCGCCGAGGAAAAGCATCAGAATGCCCTGGCCCAGATGGCCCGCGCCCTGGCACCGGAGGAGAAATAGCTGGCCGACCGGTCAGTTGACCGGCGACGACCCGGCTAAATTCAGCGCGGCGAGGGCCAATTCACGGTAACGGCGAACCTCGTCCGGATGCCACAGATCCTCGCCCGGCCAACCGTGATTTAACCGTCCGTCCTCGGTCAGGCCTTCCAGTGCGATCGCCAGGGCAATGCTGTCGATCAGTTCTTCAGTGACGGTTATGACGGATCCGATTTTGACCATGCTGTTGACTGCTGGGGATAATGACCGCCCCAATGGTTAACGTTAATGGCGTATAATTCAATTGGTATTAATCCCTAAGTTATAAGGCTTTGGATTTCTATCCGTCAGCCCTTCGCCCCGTCGCCACAATCGCCAGCTGTCCAACGGCCAATGGCCGCTGCATCATTGACGCCTCCGCCAGGTCGCCGGCAAGCCAGCGGTTCCAATCTCCTTCCGTGAGAACCACCGGCATCGCCTTGGCGTGAACGGGGCGGACATCATCATTTGCCTCGGTGGTAAGGAAGGCGAAAAGCCGGTGTTCCTTGTCCTCGCCCTTCCGCATCCCCTGCCAGGTCCGCCAGATCCCGGCGAAGGCGAACACCGGGCGGTCATCGCCCAGCGCGAACCAATGAGGTACCTTTGGCAGACTGTCGGTGTACTCGCAAAAGGATGTCGCCGGAACCAGACAGCGCCATTCCGGCTTCAGCCAGGGACGCCAATAGGCGCTGGCGATGTTCCTGACATTGGTGACCGACTGCTTGCCGGCATGGGGCGGCGGCGGGAACCCCCAGCGCATCATTTCCATGGCTCGGATGCCGTCGTTTCCGGCGCGGATGACGGGCGCCATCTGTTCAGGAAAGATGCCGGGCAACGACGGCAGGTTGCCTGTCAGGTCTTGCGAGACCGTGAACAGCCCGCGCAGGGCGTCCTGCCCCTTGGTGAGGCTATAGAGGTTGCACACGGCTAGCTTTTGCCGAACGAGCCGGCACCCGGCGCCTGCGGATATTCGGGCCGGCAATTCACCTCGCGGCTGCCGCAGATGTTGCACAGCCCAAGCTGTTCAAGCTGATCGAGCCGGAAACCGTCGCCGTGGCGCCGGGCCAGCGGCGCCGCCGGCAGCACCGTCGAATGGGCGCAAATGTTGCATGACAGCCGGACGGAGGCGCCGGCGGCGATGACGACGGACAGGGCGATCTTCGCGTTGGTCATCTCCCTTTATCGTCTTTCTCGACAAGGTCTTCCCGAACGCTGTCCAACAACGCGACGGCGGTTTCCAGGGCCACGTCGATATCCGCGTTGCTGCCATGCGCCTTCAGCAGATCCTTCGCCAACTGGATGGCCTGTTCCAGTCGCACGAGCTTGTCAGGGGCTGTTGTCATGGCGTCGATGGTATGACCGGTGGCGCCGGCGGGCAAGGTGCCATTGCGCCTGCGGCCCGAATGGGTCGACTGAACTTTTGACTTCGCCGCAAAATAGCAAATAGGAAAATCTACTGGAAAGTTATACACTCTTATTGTGCCTTAACTTTTATGATATGGCCGTGGCCCAGTCCTGTAACCTTGGTCTGGGCGTTAATCCTGCGGTGGAGAGCAAGGGTTATCGGGTGCCTGCCGAAGGTTCAAGGAGTGAAAATCATGACAACGCATCCCCATTGTCACATTTGCAATAACACAGGTATCATTTCACAATCTGAAACTGATGGGAAAATAGAGTTTTGTTCCTGTAAGTTTGGTTGGGAAATGTTACAAGAATATACAGATCACAGAGTAATATCGGAAAATGATCACCTTACTCCTACGGAAGAAGAAGAGGATTAAGGTAATATCAGTGCCATCGGAAATTCACGGGCGCCAGTCCGGCAGCATCCACAAGGTGACGGCGCCGGCGATCAGAGCCAGCACCAGCCACCAACGTCGCCCGCCATGCTGGCGCCGGTAGCGGTGATGGACGCGAGGAAAGTGCGATAGGGCGAAACGGCCGCATTCAGTCATCCGCCGGATCCTTTCAGCTGCCTGACGTCCGGCCCATCGCCGCCTTCAGGAATGAACTCGCCACCGGCAATGTCAACGATCAGCGCCGAATGGTCTGATACCCCGTCGATACGTTCCAGATGGGAATAGCGGACATCCGACACCCTGGCGGCCAATGACGGTGATGCGAAGGCGTGGTCAAGGCGGAAGCCGTTCCCCTTATGGCCGGTCCAGGTGAACTCCCGCCCTTCGGGATGACGGGACCGCCACAGGTCGACAACCCCGGCGGCGTCCATCCAATCCATGCCCTCGGCCACCTTAAAGGTCTTGCCGGCTTCGTCGATGAAATGCCGCCCGGTATGGAAGTCGCCGACGAATAGTGTCGGTTCAGCGAGGCGCCGACGGGCAGCGTCGGCGACGGCCCGCCAATAGGCTCGCTTGCCATCGTCTTCCGGGAAATACGCACCGACGATGGTAACGGCGCCGACCGTGACCACGGGCAGGCGGTAGGCCTCGCCCAACTCAGGCGCCAGGGCCTCCGATTGTCCGAAGGGCCACCGGGAGGCGATCAGGACACTGTCGGCGCCTGGCGGCGACGGCAGATCAAACTGGTGGATCAGGCCGAGCCGGTCCAGTTCGTCCTGTAATCGGTCGCTGTTTTCGTCGTGAAATTCGCTGAGAACCGCAACGCCGGGATGATGGAAGGCGACCCTGTCAATGATGGCCGTCACATGTTCGTCACCGCCGTGACGGATATTCCAGGCGAGGACGCGGAAACCTTGATTGATGTCGTCGGGGTGATCGGTCATCCGCGATGGTGGACCTGATGGCCGCATTGGGCAAGGCAACACTGTGGCCCCGGCTGCCGGACCCTGTCGTAACGAGGTTTACGCCGTTATTCCGCGACGCTTTTGGCGATCATCGCTTTCAGAAGCGAGGGCTGCATTGGTTTGTGAATGAGTGTCAGGCCGTGGGCTTCCGCTTCCCGAATACGCTCCGGCGCCGTGTCGCCGGTGATGATGATGCTCGATATCTTGCGACCGAACAGATCCCATATGCGGTTGATGGCCTGAGCCCCGGTGCGGCCATCCTTTAGTCGGTAGTCGGCGATGATAATGTCCGGCGGCCGGGATTGTGCCGACAGCAGGTTGACCGCCTCGTCTTCCATTGTTGCCGTCAGCACCTCATAGCCCCAACTTTCAATGACGACCCGCAGGCTAAGCAAAACAGCCGCTTCGTCGTCGATGATGAAAACGATGGGCTTGTCCTGGCGCGGTTCATTTTTCGGGCTGTGGCGCAAATAGGCAAGGTTCTGCTTGGTGTTATAGCCGATAACCGGCATGTCCACCGAAAAGACAGATCCTCTGCCTTCTACCGACTGCACTGAAAGGTTTACCTTGAGCAGTCGGGTGAGCCTTTGCACGATCGATAGCCCAAGGCCAAGACCTTGTGTTCTGTCGCGCTCGCTATTTCCAACCTGATAGAACTCCTGGAAGACGTCGGTAATCCGGTCTTTGGGGATGCCGATGCCGGTGTCCCAGACTTCGATCCGTATCCTGGTCCCCAGCCGCCGGCAGCCAATCAGGATGCGACCGCAATTGGTGTATTTCACCGCGTTGGACAGAAGATTTTGTAAAATGCGACCCAACAGTGTGGCGTCCGTATGAACGATGGCCGAGGTCGATACGGATGTCAGCGCAATCCCCTTTTGGGCCGCCAAGGGGGACAGGTCAGAAACCAACCGCCAAAGCAGTTCCGAGAGGGAGAACGTGGATTCCTCGGGAATAACCACTCCGGCATCCAACCGGGAAACATCAAGCAGGGATTCGAGAAGAGTGCACAAAGCCCCCAGCGACCCCTTCAGGTTGTCGACCAGTTCGTGCGGTGCACTGTCGGCGACGCTGGTGCCCAAGGCCTCGGCAAAAAAGACCATCGCTTGAACCGGTTGGCGGAGATCATGGCTGGCGGCGGCGAGGAAGGTTGATTTGGCGAAATTGGCCCGGTTGGCCTCGTCCCGGGCCCGGTCGGCCTCCTCCCGTGCCCGGTCTGCCTCTTCCCTCGCCCGATCGGCTTCTTCCTTGGCCCGTTCGGCCTCGTCCTTCAATCGTTCGGCGGTATCCTTCGCCACCTGCATGTTCTCTTCGACCTGTTTGCGCGCGGTGATGTCGTGCGACACGCGGACGAAACCCCGCATATTGCCCTTTCCGTCCCATAAGGGCGTGATCACCGCATGCGCCCAGAAGCGGCTGCCATCCTTGCGACTGCGCCACCCCTCACCCTCGAAACGTCCGTATTCGCGGACCTTCCGCAGGGATTGCGCGGCTTCGTCCTTGAGCTCCGGCGGGTAAAGGACATCGGTAAATTTTCCACCGATCTCGTCGATACTCCAGCCGTAGATGCGGCCACCGCCTTCGTTCCAGCTGACGATACGACCATCAAGGTCCAGCCAGGCGATAGCGTAATCGCGCACGTTTTCAATAATCAGGCGGAACCGTTCTTCGCTTTGACGCAGTTCGTCCTCGGCGTTTCGCCGGTCGCTGATGTCACGGACAATTCCGGCAAACAGGTGCCGTCCGCCCTGCCGGCTGTCGCCGACGGCCAAATCCATGGGAAAGGTGCTGCCGTCTTTCCTGAGCGCCGTGATCTCCCGACTGGTCCCGATGATCCTGGGGTTGGGCGTCGTCTTATAGGCGGCAAGGTATTCGTCGTAATCCGATTGAGAGGACTCAAGCATCAATGTCTTGATATTTCGCCCCACCACCTCGGACAGGCTATAGCCAAAAATGGCTTCCGCCGCACGGTTGAAGGTTTCGATGCGCCCCTTGGCATCGAAAGTGATCACGCCGTCGACGGCGGCATCGAGGATGGCCGTGGCTTTTCCTTCAGACTTGCTGTGGGACCGCCGAATCCAAAGAAGCCCCAGTCCCAGCAAAGAGGTCGACGCGGCAAGGACGATTGTCGACACCAGGACAAGGGAGAACTCGAAATGGTCCATGCAAGGATCTCTGTCTGGAGGGGCGATCGCAGCCTGTGCGTTATCCCGGCAGTACAGGAGGCAGGAATGGCTGTACGCCGAACGAGCTTGATCTACCGCCAAATGGGCATGGCGGAGCGTCCAGGCAACCAACGAAAAAGGACGCAGAGTGGCCGAATGCCAATGCGCGGCCGGCGACGGGACCGTCCAGACAGCAAAAAGGCACGGAAGATAAGCCCTTGATTGTTAAAACGCCGAATACACCCTCCTCCTCGCCCCCATTTCATAGTGGCGAATTACGTCGATCTTGCCCATTCTCTGCCTCAGGAGGTTGTCATGGCAGTAAAGAAGTTGCAGGGCATGTCCTTGGAGGAGTTCCTCGCGTGGGAGGCGCAGCAGGACGTGCGTTACGAGCTCGTCGACTGCCAGGCCGTGATGATGGCCGGCGGCTCCCAAGCGCACTCCCTCATTGCTGCGAACATCGTCTCCGCCCTCCGCGGGATGCTGCGCGGCTCCCCATGCCGTCCGGGAGGCTCAGACTTGCGAATACCGATTCCGACGACGGGGAACTCCCGCTACCCTGACGCCACCATCGACTGCGGCGAGTACAGGCCAGATGCGCTTGATGCGTCCGAGCCGGCGATCGTGTTCGAGGTCCTCTCGAGGACAACCGGGTGGTACGACCAAACGAGGAAACTGCGGGACTACGACAGCATTCCTTCCGTCCGACAATACGTCTGCGTCTCACAGGACGAGGTGCGCGTCAGCTGCTGGCTTAGGGACGAACGCGGCAACCTGGTGCAGCAAGACGACACCACTGACCCGGCCGGCGAGATCCTCCTCAGCGGGTTCGTCAGCTCCCTCCAGGTCTCGTCGATCTATGAGGGGACCGGGCTCGTCTAAGAGATGAGTGATGGGCGCCGCGCCGCTGCGCGCCTCGCGACGGCCTGGACATAAGACAAGGGATGAAGGGCGATGCGGCTGATCGCCGCTCACGGATGGACCGGATAAGAAAATAGCCGCCGAAGGCCACGATAATACTGTTATTGAGATATTTGGTCGGAGCGGCGGGATTCGAACCCACGACCCCCAGTCCCCCAGACTGATGCGCTACCGGGCTGCGCTACGCTCCGACCGACCCCCTGTTACGGGAGGAGGCGCACTATAGCCAGCCGACCGGGCCAATGCAACCCCGCCTCAGTCGTCGGCGGCGGTTTTGCGGGCTTTGCGCAGCAGATCGCGCAGCGCCATCAATTCTTCCAGCATGCGATCGAGATGATGCTGCCCATCGTCCTCGGCTTGCGCCGCTTCCTGCGCGAAATCCAGCAGGTCGGTCGGCGGTGGCGGTGGCGACGGTGCTGGAGACGGTGGTGGAGACGGTTCGGCGTCGGCGGCGGACGGAACCTTCGGCTGGTCCTTCAGCAGTTTCTGGACGCCGCGGATGGTGTAACCGTCCTTGTAGAGAAGATCACGGATGCGCCGCAGCAGCTGCACATCCTCGGGGCGGTAATAACGCCGGCCGCCGCCGCGTTTCAGCGGTTTGATCTGGGGAAATTTGCTTTCCCAGAAGCGCAGAACATGCTGCGGGATCTCAAGATCCTCCGACACCTCGCTGATGGTGCGGAATGCCGCCTCTGATTTCGCCGGGCGGCGAGGCTGGGAGCTGTCTTGCGGATCGGCCTCGATCACGACGATTTCTTGGACCGCTGAGCGGCCTTGGCGAGGCCGTCATTGATGCGGTTCTTGAGCAGTTGCGAGGCACGGAAGACCAGCACCCGGCGCGGCAGAATGGGAACCTCTTCGCCTGTCTTGGGATTGCGGCCGATGCGCTGCCCCTTGGAGCGCAAGGAAAAACTGCCGAAGGACGAGATCTTCACCGCTTCGCCGCGGGCCAGCGCCGCCGAGATCTCGTTCAGCACCAGTTCCAGCAGATCGGCCGATTCGTTGCGCGACAGACCGACTTCCTGATAGACGGCTTCGCTGAGCTGCGCCCTGGTAACCGTTTCCTCTGCCATGCGTGCAATCCCCTTCCAACCTTGACGTGACGGTACTCGCTTGGAAGAAAGTCGTCAATATCAAAGAGTTGGAAGCGTTCGTTGCAACTGGGCGAAAGGCTCACATGCGAACCAGCGCGGCACCCCAGGTAAAGCCGCCGCCCATCGCCTCGAGAAGCACCAGCTGGCCGGGCTTGATCCGTCCGTCGCCCACCGCCTCGGCCAGGGCCAGGGGGATCGAAGCGGCGGAGGTATTGGCGTGGCGATCGACAGTGATGACGAAGCGGTCCTGCGGCAGATTGAGTTTGCGCGCGGTGCCTTCGAGGATCCGCTTGTTGGCCTGATGCGGCACCACCCAATCCACCGCGTCGGCGGTCAGGTTATTGGCGGCCAGCGCCTCATGGACGACGGCGGCGAGATTGACCACCGCATGACGGAACACCTCGCGGCCCTCCATCTTGAGGACGCCGACGGAGCGGCTCGACGACGGTCCGCCGTCGACCTGCAGAAGGTCGTAATACCGGCCGTCGGAATGCAGATGGGTCGACAGAATGCCCCGGCCCTCGCCGTTGACCTGCCCGTCCCGCGCCTCGAGGACCACGGCCCCGGCACCATCGCCGAACAGAACGCAGGTCCCGCGGTCTTTCCAGTCGAGAATGCGCGAAAACGTCTCGGCGCCGATCACCAGGGCCG
Organism: Rhodospirillaceae bacterium; assembly: GCA_013349665.1. Lineage (GTDB taxonomy): Bacteria > Pseudomonadota > Alphaproteobacteria > Rhodospirillales > Magnetospirillaceae > DUZF01. The sequence goes on from DUZF01000027.1 coordinate 16,263, forward strand.
ATTTGATCTGCCCGCTGCGGATGAAATTGTCGGCGGTGGCCAGGCCGTAGATGAAGCCGGAACAGACCGCCTGCAGATCGAAGGCGGCACCCGAGGTCATGCCCAGGGCGGCCTGCACCCGCGTCGCGGTGGCCGGAAAGGTGTTGTCCGGGGTGGCGGTGGCCAGCACGATCATGTCGACTGCTGAGCGCCCGGCGACGGCCAGAGCCTTGCGCGCCGCGGCGATCGCCAGATCCGAGGTCTTTTCGTCGTCGGCGGCCAGATGCCGCTGGCGGATCCCGGTGCGTTCGGTGATCCACTCGTCGCTGGTGTCCAGGGCCAAGGCAAGCTCGGCATTGGTAACCAGCCTGGCGGGAAGATAGGAGCCGACGCCGGCGATAACGGAACGGATCGGGGCCATCACGCTTGCGGACCGTCCGAGGATTTGAGCCGGGTCAGTTCGCTCTTGATCCGCTCGTTGAGGCCATGGGTGGCCAGCTCGGCGGCGACGCCGATGGCATTGGCGAAGCCGACGGCATCGGTGCCGCCGTGGCTTTTCACCGAGATGCCGTTGAGCCCCAGCAACAGGGCACCGTTATAGCGCCGTGGATCGGTTCGCATTTTCACCTTGAGCAGAGCGGGTTTGGCGAGCAGGTAGCCGATGCGTGCCACCCAGGAACTGGAGAATGCCTCACGCAGGAACCGCGAGTAAAGCTTGGCGATTCCCTCGGCACTTTTTAAGGCAATATTGCCGGTAAAGCCGTCGCTGACCACCACGTCGACGGTTCCCGCGCCGATGTCGTTACCCTCGACAAAACCGTGAAACTTGAGGTCCAGCGGATGGTCGCGGAGGATCGCCGCGGCGCTGCGCACGGCATCGTTGCCCTTGACATCCTCGGAGCCGATATTCAGCAGGCCGACCGAGGGCTGTTCGATACCCAGCAGAATGCGGGCGAATACTTCGCCCATAATGGCAAATTCCACCAGATTATTGGCGTTGCATTCGACATTGGCGCCAAGGTCGAGCATCACCGTCTCGCCGCGCTCGGTGGGAAAAAAGCCGGCGATGGCCGGACGGTCGATGCCCGGCAAGGTCCGCAGGACGAATTTCGACACCGCCATCAGCGCCCCGGTATTGCCGGCCGACACCACCGCCGCCGCCTCGCCGCGGGATACCGACTCCACCGCCAGCCACATACTGGACTGCCGCCCCTGGCGCAGCACCTGGGACGGCTTGTCTTCGCCCTTCACCGCCTGGTCGGTATGGCGGATCTGGCAGCAGGAGCGGAGATGCGGACGGCGTTCGAGCAGCGGCTCCAGCCGCGCCTGGTCGCCGAAAAGAAGAAAAGCCACCTGCGGCAGCCTGACATGAGCCAGATCGACGCCTTCGACGACCACAGCCGGGGCGTCGTCACCCCCCATGGCGTCGAGGGCAATCGTGGTGCTATGGCTCACCGTAGGGATCCTTGGCGCACGGTCGTGGCCGACCGTCAGGCGGCGGCTTCGCCCTGGGCTACCACTTCTCGGCCGTCATAATGGCCGCAGGACCCGCAGACGTGATGCGGCCGCTTGGGCTCGCCGCAATTGGCGCATTCGACAACGCCGACCGGCTTGAGGGCGTGGTGCGCCCGGCGCATGTTGCGCCTGGATTTGGAGGTTTTCTTTTTAGGTACAGCCATTTCATCTACTCGCAGGCCAGAGACGTAACGTGAAGGCCGGCTTTCTTAACGAAATTCCCTCGTTTCGGCAAGACGAATGCATAATTATCCGGGCGATTTCTTCCTCAGCGCCGCCAGCGCGGCGAAAGCGCCGGCCGTGTCGGCGTCCTCGGGGGCGGCGAAGACGGCGCCGGGAGACCGCGGGAATGGATCCAGGGCCAGCGCCAGATGCTCGGCCACCACCTCGCCGAGATCGATTTTTCCGTCGATGATCGGTTCCGGCGGATCCTCGGTATCGAGGTCGATCACCAGTTCGTCGCTGTCTTCCGGCAGCTCGGGACCGAAGGTGATGGCAAAAGCCTCGTCGATCTCCGCCGCCACCGGATCCAGGGTCACCACGCAGGCCTGCACCACCCGGGCGGCCAGACGTCCCTCAATATGCACCAGCGGCCCATGCGCCCGCAGCGTGAGGCGCGCCGACAGGGTCTCGACGGCGAGGATGCCGAAACGCTCGGCCAAGGCGCGGCATTCGTTTTCGTCAGCCGACAGTTCGCTTGATCGGCCGGCGGCACCGATGCGCTCCACCGACAGCGGGCGGGAGAATTCCGGGATCATGGCGCCGGCGGCGGGTCGAAGGCGACCCGTCCCTCGGCCAGGGCGTCGATGGCCTGCCCGGCCAGCAACCGGTCCTGGCGACGGACATAATCGGCCATGGCGGCGATCACCGGCTGGCCAACCCCGTCCCGGCCGCGATAAAGATTGCGCTCCAGCGCCGGGCCGAGCCGGGTGTCGTCAGCCAGGCCCTCGCCATAGGCGGCCAGCCGGCCGTAGAACGCCCGCGCCATGGATTTGACGCGGCTGCCGACCCCGGTGTCGGAGACCCCCAGTTCGCGCAGATTGACGTCCATGTCGGCGAACATCAGGTCGAACAGGGCCTGGGACAGCGGCTTTTGCGCCGGACCTTCGCGGGCCAGGCGCATCACGATCAGGCAGACATGCAGGGTCAGCAGGTCAAACCGGCCGTCGACGGTGTCGGCGACACCGCAGCGCAGGTAAAATTCCGGCAGCCGGGCCTGCACCACGGCGGCGAGATAAAGGCCATGAGCGGGGCCGTCATGACGGCGGGGGCGGAACAAAGTGCCAAGAGCCATCATCGGTTCATTGCCAACATTGACAAGGCGGTGCCCGGGAGGGCAAGGTCTCGACACTATCGGGCCGCCTGCCGGTCCGTCAATGGGTCCCCAAGGGGTGTTGTTGGCAAGATGAGTTGTTTTTCGGCACGCCTGTGCAAGGTCCTGCTGCTTCTGTCGGTTCTCGGCGGCTGCGCCCCCACCATCGATTTGCGCGGCAACCAGCCGCTTCCGGACAACCTGGCGCAAATCCAGCCGGGCAAGGTCACCAAGTCCGATGTCGTGGCGCTGATCGGCACGCCGGCCAGCACCTCCACCTTCGGCGATGAGCGCTGGTACTATATTTCAAGCAAGGTCAAGACCTTCGCCTTCTTCAAGCCCGAGGAAATCGAGCGTCATGTGGTCGAGATCTCCTTTGATCGCAGCGGCATGGTCAGTTCCATGCGCAACCTGGGTCTTGAGGACGGCAAGGCGATCAGCATGACCCCCGGCGAAACCCCGACCGCCGGCAAGGATCTGACCTTTCTCGAGCAGCTGATCGGCAATGTCGGCAAGTTCAACAAGCCCGACAAGGACCGCGCCCAGGGTCCGTGATCACCGCGGCCTGGAAGCATCCGGCCAGGATGAGGAAACACATCCACCATTCGTGCCATAAGCTGTAACTGGCCATGGCGTTGACCGTCGACGCGGCGAACAGCGCCATCGAGGTGGCATAGGCGTCGGCGGCAAGGGCGTTCCGCCCGATGGCGCCGATCGTCCCGAGGACGAAGACGACACCGAGAATGGCGCCCGGCACCCCCAGTTCCAGCCAGATCTGCAGCGCCGCGTCATGGGGATGCAGCGGTAACAGCTCGACGCCGGGACGGATCTGGGTCTTACCGCCGGGAATCTCCCGCGAACTGCCCAGACCCCAACCGGTCAGCGGCTTTTCGGCGATACGGCCGGCGACAAAGCCCCAGATGGCACGGCGATGTTCAAAGGAACTGAGCTTGCCGGCCACCGGCGGCACCAGGTCGGACAGCCGGGCGGTCAGCTGCGGCTGCAGCAGCAGCGGCGCCGCCACCATCCATACCGCCACCAGCGCCGCCAGCGCCGCCGTCACCTTGCGCGGGAGCAGCAGCGCCAACATGCCCATGGCGGCGCCGGCAAGCAGGGCGATCATCGCCGTCAGGCTGAACCCCTGGGCGACGATGCCGATGACGGCCAGCAACAGGAGCAACGCCGGCCAGATCCCGTGGCGGCGAAGCACCACCAGGAAGACCGGCCAGATCAGCAGCCCGACAAAGGTCATCGAGGCGTCCAAGGCATTCGGCATGACCAGCGGACGCTGGACGCCGATCACCGGCGCCAGTGCGTCCTGCAGCCAGACGCGCAAGGCCCCCTGGGTGGACAGCAGAACCTGGAGGTTGACCAGCCCGGCCACCAGGCCGGCGACCATCCAAACGTCAAGGCGCCGCCGCCCATCCTCGTCGAGCCCGACGGCGACCCGCAACAGCAGCAGGATGCAAAGCCCCAACCCGCCCAGCCTGCTCGCCGTGCGCAAGGCCAAGGCCGCCTGCACGCTCCAGGCGGCACTCAACACTCCCACCACCAGCAGGGCGAGGAACCACAGCGCCAGCCATTTCGCCGGCTGGCTCGGCCACTCCAGCATCCGGCGGCCGCCCAACAGCAGGGCGGCCAGCGCCGCCACCGCCAGCAGCGGAACCACCAGCGGGGTCGAATAGGCCTGGAGTACCGGGATCGCGACGGCCAGCAGGGCCAGCGGCAGGTCGGCGGTGGGCCGGCTGGTCATTGATCGGCCAGGCATTGGAAGACGTCGCCGTCGACGGGTTTGCCGCGGATATGCCGGCGATGCCAAAGAGCGTAGAACAACAGCCGCCAGGCCGCCTGCCCCTGATGCTTGCCGCCGCCGGTGAAGACGGCCTTCACCGCGGCGGCGTCGAACAGGGCGGAGATCGCCGCGTCGGCCGCCACCAGCGGTCCCAGGCGCTGGCCGGCCTCGGTGATCCATTCGCCCACCGGCACGGTAAACCCCTTCTTGCGGGCAAAGGCCTGCGCCTCCGGCACAAGGTTGTCCAGCCAGCGGCGCAGCAGATATTTGCCCTTGCGTTGGCGCAATTGCAGATCCTGCGGCAGGCGGAAGGCCAGCCCGGCCACCACCGGGTCGAGCAACGGCGTGCGTCCCTCCAGCCCGTGAGCCATCAGGCAGCGGTCGAGCTTGACCAGCAGGCCATGCGGCAGCCAGTCGACGCAATCCAGCGCCTGGGCCTTCTGCAGCGCCGTCCAGTCGGCGCCGGCGACCGAGCGTTCGGCGGCGGCGATGCCGTCCCGCCAGTCGGCCATGGCGGCCGGCAGCAGGCCGATATCCGACAGCGGCCCACCCGGACGGCGGCGGCGACCGCCCAGCCACCAGGGACGGATCTGGCGGCGGTAGCGGCCATAGCCGGCGAACAGCTCGTCACCGCCCTCGCCGCAAAGGATCACCTTCACCTCCTGGGCGGCCCGTCTGGCCAGCAGCCAGGTGGGAACGATGGCGTAATCGGCGGTGGGATCATCCACCGAGGCGACGATCTGCGGCAGGAAACGAAAGAAATCCTCGGCG
>DUZF01000028.1 GCA_013349665.1 Rhodospirillaceae bacterium
GGCCGGAATGGAATCGGAATCCCTGGCCGACATCAAATCGGAATGGGTGGCCGGAATGCGATCGGAATCAGTGGCCGGCAACGAATTGGATTAGGTGGCCGGAATGCGTCGGAATTCGCAAAGGGGATCTGTCCGCGCGAGTTGTTGAAGTTTTTCCTCCAGTTCCTTGCCCTTGGTGATGTCCACATGGGTCCCGATCATGCGCTGTGCTCGGCCATCCGCGTCGCGCAGAACGGCTCGGCCACGACCGAGGATCCATTTCCAGGAGCCATCCCTGGCTTTCATACGGAACTCGCGGGAGAAACTTTCGCATCGATTTTCGATACAGTCCTGAGCGGTAGCGACGGAGTGGTGACGGTCGTCAGGGTGGATGAGGTCAATCCAACTGCGTGAGGTCGAAGGGAACTCGCCGGGTTCATAGCCGAGCATGGTGAAATAAGTTGGGCTGAAATACATGTTATCGGTTGCAAGATCCCAATCCCAAATGCCATCGCTGGTCGCCTCCATGGCATAGCGAAAACGGGTTTCTGTATGGAGAAACTCGTCTTCCATCTGCACTCGCCTGGCAAGGAGGTGGGAGAAGAGCGCTGCCGCCGCCAAGGCTCCAACTGCAAAGTAAACCGCCTGGCGTAATTCTTTATACCAAGGCGCCATAGCAACATTTCGTTCGAGTCCGACAATCGCAAAGATGGCATGGCGCTGAAGTCTGCGGATGCCCGTGATGCGCTCGACATCGTCAACCGGAGATTTTGACAGTACGACTTGTTCCGATACGCCGAGCCTGATCTTTTGGTTTGAGGAAGACTCTCCTTCGATGACTTTACCCAGCAGTTCCGTTCGCACGGGGTACCTGACCAATACTCTGTTATCCGCATCCCTCAGGGAGATCAGATCATTTGGGCCGAGGCCTATCGTCTGATAGAACTGCTCGAAGTTCTCGGACAAGCCCAAATTGGCGACAATCATTCCGGCAAAGCTGCCATCGGAGAGATCGATGCGCCTGGCGATCTGAATGCCCCATCTATTTGACACTCGCCCGTATAGAGCTTCCGAAACACGCGGAACCGTCTGAGGCCAGGCCTTAAGGTCGAGAAAATACTTGCGATTACTCAAACTGTTTCCGGGCGGGACCCCGAGGGAATTGGCGAACACCAAGCCGTCTTTGTCGGTCAGCGATATTGATAAAATGCCCGGTGCGCGCCGCTGTCGTTCAAAGAGCATGGCCGAGATTTTTTGGCTTTGCCGCTCAGACAGGCGCATGCCCCAGACGAAATCGTCACTCTGCAAATGATCGGTAGCCTCGACCAGGGCTGCGTTGGTTCGTTCAATTTCAGCCGAGGCGTGTTGTTCAACAAGTCGCACCAGAGACAGTGCCCGGTTTCCGGCCTCTCTTACATAGTAGTTGTATGAGTGCCATAATACGAAGGCGTTGTAACTCAGAAATACAAATATGATTAACCAAATTCCGGCGACGCTTGGAATAAGCAGGTTTCCTTGCCGTCGACCGTATTGCACCTTTTGATGCCTTTATAAAGAAATAGAATAAGAACTTATCCATAAGTGGACGCCATAATTGTAAATCTATTATAAAAAAAATAGCCGCAGATGATCGTTTCTGTGGCGGTGCCAACGGGGTTGCCCTCTTGGTAAGCGGGAGTTTTCGAAAGGTTTTGCCGGCAGGGGGAGCCCGTGAAAAAATTGTCTTCCAGTGGGTCCGGCGTCCCTGCCGGTCTTTGGCGCAAAGCGGCGGAAACATTTCGGCTTCGCCGAAACACCGGCACTTCAGGCCGGTGCCACTATCTTTTTTTCAGGCACGGGACGCCGGGCCCACTAAAACCTAGTTGCTCAAGCCAACCGTGATCCATTATGAACGCAAACTGCTATAGATAAACGTCCTTACGCGTAAAGGTTCAGGACGGTCCCCCGAAGAACGGACGAGCCAGAGCCAACGGACGAACCGTTTTGATTGTAGCCGCTGTAGCTGACGCCGGTGCTGGCCGTAGGTCTGTACAGATTGGATTTGGTGGTGATCTGGCTGGCTGCAGAAACAGTCTTCAGTTCAGAGGCCGGCGGCAATTTGAGCGGAGAACGTATCGCCGTCGCTTGCCCAGTCGCAGAGGTGGAATTCGACGATTTCGGAAACTGGTTGGTATTTGGATTCAGGCCTTGCGCCGCCAATTGCGCTCCAGCAGCGCTATAGACAAGGAACCCGTTAATCATAATCGGGTATTGTACGGATGATGCGCTGGCTGAGGTGGGCGAGACAGACATAATAGTCACCTCCACATTCACTTTACTCCAAACGGCGCGAATACACCAGAGGTGAGCGAAAGTAGGTGTTTCGGTGATGATATTTAGGTCGGCGCTGGAACTCCAGATATCGGCGGGACTTTGACGGCGGGGGCAGTTGCAAGAAATGCTTGGTGCCGTTGGCTCAAAGGTTTACCGTCCTTCCTTGGAAAGGCTGACGTAATTGTCTCCGGTCGGGAGAGCCTAAATGACGGCAATGGAAATCGCTTCGGACGGGGTTCTGGTGTTGGGTTTCCCTGAGATCGATCGCGACCACCACAGCATCATGCAGATGGTCAATTCAGAGTGGGACCCGGCGCGGGAAAAGGTGGTGGCGCGCCTGGAGGAGATAGCGCGCAAGGCTATCGACCATTTTGAGCGGGAAGAAGCTCTCATGGGGACTCACTTGTTTTCCTTGTTTGCCAGACACAAGAAGGAACACAATCAATTAGTAGAAGATATATCAAATGTTATTTTTGATATTAAGAGCGGACTGGATTTCAATGTTGAAGAGTTGCTGCATTGGACCATTCGCTGGCTGATTGAGCATATTGAGACCCAGGACAAGGATCTTGCGGTATTCTTGTTGAGGCCTCCGGCATCCTGATTGTTCGATCATTTCGTCGCCCGCAAGAGCGGGAGCGTGAAGAAAAAAGTCGACCCCTGGCCGGGAACCGATTCAACCCAGATCGTCCCTTCATGATGTTCGACGATCTTTTTACAAATGGCGAGGCCGATACCGGTCCCCTCGTACTGGTCCCGGCCGTGCAGGCGCTGGAAAATGCGAAATATTCGCTCGTAATGTTCGCTGCCGATACCGATGCCGTTGTCGGCAACGGCGAACTTCCATCCTCCTTCACAGGGCTGACAACTGACCTGGACCACTGAACGGCGCTCGGGGTGGCGGTATTTGATGGCATTGCCGATGAGGTTCTGCAACAGCCGGGTCAATTCCCCCCGGTCGGCCATCACTTTCGGCATTGGAGCGATCTTGCAGACGTCGCTATCCGTTTTCTCGATGAGCGAGGCCAGGTTCGAAATGGCATCGTCTGTTGCCGCGGCGCTATCCACGGGGACGATACAGGGTGAGTTCGCGCCGACGCGAGACAACTCCAACAGCGCAACGACCAGGTGATCCATTCGCACCGCACCGTTCTTGGCAAATCTTAGGTACTTTTTCGATTCCTCGCTGTGTTGCGGGTTGTTTCTCTCAAGAAGAGAGAGGTAGCTATTGATCATTCTCAGCGGCTCTCGAAGATCGTGTGACGCAACGTAAGCGAATTGTTCGAGCTCGATGTTGGAGTCTGCGAGTTGTTTTTCAGCTCTCTTCCGATCTGTAATGTCACGTATGTTGCATTGTATTACTTTTACGCCAGCACAGTCGTATATATTGCTTATGAACTCAACTTGAACTAAAGTACCAGTAATTGTTCTAAGTGGAAGGTTGTCGTATCTGACGCGCCCTTCGGTTTGTATTTTTGAAAACATCTCTTTGCTTTGGGCAATATCGGCGAACGGGCCAACTTCCCACAGTTTTTTGCCAAGAAACTCGACATGTGAGTAGCCAAGCATGGCGATTAAGTAGGGATTGACGTCTTCAATCTGGGCGGTGTCGGCATTGAGAAGAAGGATGCCGTCCAACGCCGTTTCAAATAGCCGGCGGTAGCGGCTTTCGGAGACGCGCAATAGATTTATTTCATTTATCATATATTTATCTTTGGTGGTGGTGTCGCCGGAAAAAGGAGAAGCGTTTGTTGGCAAAACGCCGATATGAAGCAGGAGAGCTGCTTGTGCGAATTTATAAGGCTAACATAAAAGGCTGGCAAATGATGCAATGACGTGCTGAGTGTGGACCATAGGCACATTGGAGCCGAATCGAATCAACGCGCCTGCGGCGACTTCGAGGCCGAACGATTAATCGTTCACTTGGCGTTGCGTTGCGAACCTGCAATAAGACGGTGGGTGTCTCAGCTAACGCGTTCAATTATTTGACAACGATTGGAGAAATAGAAACATGAAACTCTATTACACGCCTGGCGCCTGTTCCTTGGCCAGTCATATCGCGCTCCGCGAGGCCGGGTTGCCCTTTGATCTGGAGGCCGTCGATCTGGGCAGCAAGAAGACCGCGGGCGGTGCCGACTTTCTGGCCATAAACAGCAAAGGTTACATTCCGGCTTTGGCTCTCGACGACGGCGCGGTGCTGACCGAGGGCGTTTCCATCATGCTTTGGGTGGCCGCCCAGGCTCCGACCAAAGGGCTGGCGCCGAACGCCGCTTCTCCCCAATACCCGAAATTGGTCGAGTGGATGATCTTCATCGCCACCGAGTTGCACAAGGCGGCCGGCGGATTGTTCAACCCCGCCTATCCCGACGAGGCCAGGACGATCATGAAGGCAAATCTTGCCCGTCGATTGGATTGGGCTGACCAGGCATTGGCGGTCGGCCCCTTCCTGATGGGAAATGTCTTCACGGTCGCCGACGGTTATCTGTTCACCGTGTTTTCCTGGTTGCCGCATCTGGGCCTTGACCAAGGCAAGTGGCCAAATCTGAATGCCCATTTCACTCGGGTCAAAGCCCGTCCCGCGGTTGCCGCGGCCTTGAAGGGCGAAGGGCTCGCGGGCTGATTTTGCCGATCTGGCCATGGTTGCCGCCGCATCGTTGTGACGCGGCGGCTCCTTGTCTTGCGGCGACAGGGTGGTCTCGTCCCGGTTCGGCCGGTTGACAGCGCCCGCTGCGCTGTGTTGCAACATTCCCGTAACTGAATTGTGGCCATTGTGGCAAAATAGGCTCCTGGCGGATGGAGCCATCCAACCGGGAGAAGATGGGCCAAACATAACCGCCATTGTCATTGTGAAGTCTGAACCGTGACCAAAGAACCTGATCGCCAGATCCTCCATGGGGAATACCGGCCGCTGGTTTGGCTGGCAGCCGGGGCTTTCGCTGTGGCCTTTGGCGCGATTCTCGCCTGGAACGCGCATGAAGATTACCAACAGGGGCTGGAAGAGGAAATTCATGTCCTTGAAGGCCAGGCACGACTGGGCGATATCCAGATAGAAGGGGCACTGCGCAGCATCGGCCTGGTCCTGCAAAGCGTGATTAATGACTTGCAGGATGTGCCTGCGCTTTCACCTCAGATGATAGACCAACGCCAGACAGGTCTTTTGAAGCAATTCCCGGAGATCCATTATATTATAACATTTGACAACCGCGGAAATGTCACAACAGCGGAAAGTATCGATGACCGGGAGGAATTGAATGGCGTGAGATCATTCAATGGCTCGGAGCGGGAATACTTCATCGCACATCGTGACGCACAGCCTGATGATTACGATCGTGTGCGACTTTCGCGTCCGTTCAAGACCGTCACCAATCGCTATACGATCGCCGTTTCCAGAGCGATCCGCGGGCCGCAAGGACAATTCCAGGGCGTCGCCCTGGTCTCGTTATCACCAAAATATTTTGACACGGTGCTACGGCAGGTGCTCTCCAATAGGGCGTTGGATGCGGCGGCTCTGCATAACCGCTATGGCGACATCATCTATCGGCTGCCCGCACCGGATAAATATATCGGCAAGAATATTGCCGATGGCGACGCCTTCAAATCATATCTCCGTTCCGATCAGCAGTTGACCCGGTATATCGGTGTCACCGTGACTGACAATGTCAAACGGATCCTCGTTTTCAGTAAAATTGGCGGCAGCGAGCTGGACATCGGGGTATCCGGCCAGTTCGACATTGTCATGGCCAACTGGTGCAAAAACGCACTGGTAAAATTGATCATATTCGTCGTCGTCGCGGCATTGTCCCTGGCGCTGGCCTGGGAGGCTCAGCGGCGTTTGCACTCGTGGAAATCGAGAGACATGGCCGACCGGCGTTTCCAGGCCTATTTCGAACGTGCTCTGGTGGGGATGGCCACCATCGGCCCGCAGAAGGACTGGATTGATGTCAATCCGGCGCTTTGCGGGATCCTTGGCTATTCCGCTGATGAATTGACCAGGATGCCCTGGCGACAGCTTGCCTACCCGGATGACCTGCCGTCGGAAGGCGCCGCGTTCGAACGCTTGCTGTCGGGCGAGACCGATGAATCTGAAATAGAAATGCGTTTCATTCATCGCAATAACAATATTGTTTTTGGCAATCTGGCGGTGCGTGCCGTCCGCAAAGCGGATCGCACTGTCGAATATTTTGTTGTTGCCCTCGAGGACATTACCGAACGCAAGCGCGCCGAAGCCGCCAACCGTCATGCCCAGGCGGAACTTCAGGCAACCCTGGCCCGCCTTAATCTGGTCCTTAAAACCGCTGCCGAGGGGATCATCGGGATTGATGACGAGCGACGGGTGATGTTTGCCACCCCCGCCGCTGCCTCCATTCTCGGTTGGTCAGGACCGGAGGAGATGGTGGGACGGGCGATGCATGATGTTACCGGGCATATCCTGGCCGATGGATCATCCTGCCTTGACGGCAATTGCCAGATCCGCAAAGCCCTGGACGGAGGCGATGCCGTTCGGGTCACCGAGGAATTTTTTACCCGGGCCGACGGGGCAATCCTGCCCGTCGAATACGTGGTTTCGCCGCTGGTCGTCTCCGGCCATGTTGTCGGTGTCGTTTTCGTTTTTCATGACATCGCCGAACGCAAGGCGATGGAGATGGAACTCCACCGCTCCAATGCCGAACTGGAGCAGTTCGCCTATGTGGCGTCCCATGACCTGCGCCAACCGCTGCGCATGGTCAGCAGTTATCTCGGCCTGATCGAGAAGAGCCTGGATCCCCGGTTGCTGCCAGACGACGTAAAGAAATTCATCGGTTTTGCCGTCGGCGGAGCCAAGCGGATGGATAGCCTGATCCTCGACCTGCTGGATTATTCCCGCGTCGGCAAGGCCGCTGAATCGGTGCCGGTGGCGCTGTCGGATGCCGTTGCCGATGCCCTGGCCAACCTGAAGGTGGCGATCCAGGAAGCCGATGCCGAAATCGTTTGCGTCGGCTCCTTGCCGACGGTCAAGGGGGACCTGACCGACCTGACCCGCCTGTTTCAGAACCTGATCGGCAACGCCGTCAAGTACCGGCACCCCGACCGCCGGCCGAAGATCGTGATAGCCTGTGAGCGACGGGGTAAGTGGTGGCAGATTTCCATCCAGGACAACGGGATCGGCATCGCCCCGGCGGACCAGGAACGGGCCTTCGTCATTTTTCAACGCCTGGTTCCAAAGGACGCCTATGAAGGCACCGGTATCGGGTTGGCGGTATGCAAAAAGGTTGTCGAGCATCACGGCGGCCGGATCTGGATTGACTCAGTCCTTGGCGAAGGCAGCACGTTCTTTATGACTTTTCCGGTGCCGACAAACCCGAAGGCAAATGTTTAACCTCTCTGCCAGGGACTCAGACGACAGGTAACGCTTAATGACACCAGGATCCTTAACCGGTTTTTTTCGCCTGATTGGCGGCCTGTGCATTGTCTGGACCTGTGCGGTCTCTGTTTCCCTGTGGCTCGCTTTAGCCAACGAATCCCATCAGCAGGAGGATCTGGCCATAGGTGAGGCCAGAACCAACGCTCTCAGCAATTTCGGCTTCCGGCGATGGGTTTCCGACCATGGCGGCGTCTATGTCATCCCAGACAGCATGACGCCGCCGAATCCCTATCTGAAGGTTCCCAACCGGGATGTCGTCACAACCGACGGCACAGCTCTCACTTTGATGAATCCGGCCTATGTGCTGCGCGAACTTACCAGTCGCGGCTATGTCGGGCAGGCACGGATCACCAGCCTCAAGCCGCTCAACCCGATCAACACTCCCGACGAATGGGAGGTGAAAGCCCTGCAGCGATTGGAGACCGGTGAAAGGGAGGTGGCGGAGGTCATAGCGGGGGACGGCGAACCGGTGGCAAGGGTGATGGTTGCCCTGATTACCGAAAAGAGCTGCCTGAAATGTCATGCGCAACAGGGCTATGAAGTCGGCCAGGTTCGCGGGGCCATCGATACCGCCGTCCGCCTCAGCCGGTTTGACGCTGTCATCGACAGCCAGAAGCGGGCCATCGCCGTCGGACATGCCGGCATCTGGTTGTTGGGAATGATCGGCCTGGGGGCTGTCGGCTATGGTGGCCACCGTCAGATTTCCCGCCAGATTGACACCGATGCCGCGCTTCGCCTGACCCAGTTCACCACCGACAATGCCCATGACCCGATCTTCATGCTGAGGCCGTCAGGGTCCTTCTTTTATGTCAACGAGGCGGCCTGCCGGTTGCTGGGGTATTCCCGCGACGAATTGCTGCGGATGACGGCCTTCGAGGTCAACCCCGCCCATACCCGGGAAAATTGGCCGGATGTCTGGAGCCAGTTGAAGAAACAGCAGTCGATCACCTTTGAGGCAAGTTTTCTCGCCGCCAATGGGCAGTCGATCCCGGTCGAGATCAGCGCCAATGATTTTGTCTGGGCCGACCAGCAATTTAACGTCGCCTATGTCCGGGATATTCGTCAGCGTAAGCAGGAACAGGCCCGCGTGACTGAACTTGTCGACGAGTTGTCCGCCAGCAATGCCGAGTTGGAGCGGTTTGCCTGGCTTGCCGCCCATGACCTGCAGGAACCGTTGCGCCAGATCCTCATTCAGGTCCAGAGCCTGCAGCGGCAATTGGCGGACCGGCTCGATGAACAGACCGGCAAGACCATGGGCTATATCAGCGACTCCGCCTCTCGCATGCGCGACAGGATGCGGGGGTTGCTCGATTATGCCAAAGCCGGCGGAGGGCGCGAGGCATTCGCCGATATCGATATGAGCGCCGTCGCCGCCGAGGTCGTGACCAGCCAGGTGGCGATCCTTGGTGATCTGAAGGCCTCCATCGACGTGCAACCGCTTGCGGTCATCCGCGCCGATGGCCCGCAGATGACCGAATTGCTCACCAACCTGGTCAGCAACGCCCTCAAATTCCGACGCCCGGGGACGGTACCGGAGATCCGGCTGTGGTCGCAGGCCACCGCGACGGAAGTCATCTTCGCGGTGGCCGATAACGGCATTGGTATCGAGCCGGCTTACTGCGAACAGGTGTTTTCTCTGTTCAAGCGACTGCATACCATGTCAGCCTATCCCGGTTCGGGAGTCGGCCTGGCTGTCTGCAAGCGTATCGTCGAGCGCCATCGCGGCAGGATCTGGCTGGAAAGCGAGCCAGGCAAGGGCAGCACTTTTTACTTTGCCTTGCCCAAGATCAGTGGCGATAAACAGTCGCCGGCGTGAGTCTCCCCGTCGTCGCCAATGAGGTCAAAGGCCTGGCCAACCAGACCACCAAGGCCACCGACGAGGTCGTCACGATAAAAAAATAACGGGGGAAGCACATGCGCAGGTTCGTCGACCTCAGTTTGTCGATCAAAATTGGCATCTCTTTTGTGCTTCCTGTGATTTTAATTCTGTCT
Source organism: Rhodospirillaceae bacterium (assembly GCA_013349665.1). Taxonomy (GTDB): domain Bacteria; phylum Pseudomonadota; class Alphaproteobacteria; order Rhodospirillales; family Magnetospirillaceae; genus DUZF01. The sequence continues at coordinate 9,686 of DUZF01000028.1, forward strand.
CTTGCCTCGTATGTTGTTGCTGATAAAGCAAGAATTATGAGCGAAACAGCCGCCTTGGCGAGGATTGCACCGTTGACGGCGGGAATTGGTGCCGTGGTGCATGAAGTGCAGAAAGAACGCGGTGCTTCAGCGGTTTTTCTTGGAAGCAAAGGCGAACGGTTCAAGGATGAACTGAAAAGCCAACGCAAACTTTCGGACGACGCTCTTAGCCGCCTTGAGCAGTCTTTCCAAGCCATCGACCTCGCCGCCCTTGGGCCCAGTTTTCCACCGAGGGTGAACGCCGCCCGCCAGCGCTTGGGTCTGGTGATCGCCTCCAGGACTGAAATCGATGCCCTGACCATCGACGCCAAAACCTCGACCGCCAATTTCACAACGGCCATTCGATCACTCTTGGATGTCGTCGGCCAGATCGCGGTGTTGTCACCCGATGCCCAGGTGGGCGGCATGGTCACCGCCTATCTGAAAGTGATGGAGGGCAAAGAGCGGGCCGGTCAGGAGAGAGCCATCGGCGCGGGCGCTTTTGCCGCCGGCCGGTTCGAGCCCGAGGTTCTCGGCCGTTACATCTCGGTCATCGCCCAGCAGAGGGTATTTTTTGACGACTTTCTGGCGCATGCCACACCAGCGCAGGCGGAGTTTTTCCGTTTAACACTTGATAGCGACATTTCCCGCCTCGTCGATGCCATGCGCAAGACGGGGTTCGACAGCATAACCACCAATACCCTCGGCAATGTCACCGGTCCAAACTGGTTCGACGCCGCCACCGCTCGCATCAACCTGTTGAAAAAGGTCGAGGATCGCATGGCCGTCGATCTTCAGGCCTTGGTTTCCCAGGTCAACGACAGAGCGCAGTGGGTCCTCGTTACGGCTGCATCGGGTGTATTCGCCGCCTTGATATTGGCGGTGATAGTTGTCGTGGTCATGGTCAGACAGATGACGTCGGCCATCGACACCATGGTCAGCACGATGGAGCGTCTGGCCGCGGACGACTTCACCGCCTCGGTCGACGGAGCCGATCGCGGCGACGAACTGGGGGCGATGGCCAGATCGGTTCGGGTGTTCAAGGAAGCGATGATGAGTGGTCGAGACGCATCCGTACGACAATTGGCCGATGCTAGCCTGCGCGAGCAACGGACGGTTGTCATCGACTCGCTGGTCGGCCGTTTTCAGACCACCGTCACCGCGATTGTCCAGGCGGTTTCATCCACTGCGGCGATGCTGCAGGGAACCGCGGCTTCGATGAACAGCGCCGCCGACGACACCAGCAGGAGGGCGACGGTTGTCGCCGCCGCCACCGAACGGGCCTCGGCAAATGTGCAGACCGTCGCCGGGGCCGCTGAGGAACTGGCCTGTTCGATCAAGGAGATCGGCCAGCAGATGCAGCGTTCCGCCTCAATTTCAGGGAATGCGGTGTCACAGGCTGCCGAAGCGCAGGGGACCGTTACCGGACTCGCCACCACGGTCGGCAAAATCGGCGAGGTTGTCGGTCTGATCAACGGCATCGCCAGCCAGACCAATCTGCTGGCGCTCAATGCCACCATCGAGGCGGCCCGGGCAGGCGAGGCCGGCAAGGGTTTCGCTGTGGTCGCCAACGAGGTCAAGCATCTCGCCAACCAGACAGCCAAAGCGACGGATGAGATCGGACAGCAGATCGCCGCGGTGCAGCTGCAAACCGAAAAAGTGGTGGCGGTGATCGGCGGCATCGTCGGGATCATCGGCGAGGTGAGGGATATCACCACCAGTATCGCCGCCGCGGTGGAGGAGCAGAGCGCGGCAACCGAGGAAATCGCCCGTGGGGTCGATCTGGCGGCCTCGGGGACAGCCGAGGTCGCCTCAAATGTCGACGGAGTTCAGGACGCGGCCGAGAGAACCGGCGTTGCCGCCAGCGAAGTTCTCGGCGCATCCAACATGATGGGTGAGGAAGCAGCAAAGCTTCGCTCGACCATAGACGGGTTCCTTGGCGATATAAAAGCCGCCTGACGCCGGGCTCTATTTTGTCAGTTTCTTTTTCAGCGAGGCCAGGCCCCCTTCATAGACGCCGGAGATGACTTCGATGGCCTTGGCGTCGGGGGCGCCTTTGGCGACAAAGGAGCCGACCCAGGTGATGGTGCTGCCGCCGGCAAATTTCTTCACCAGAAGTGTCGACTTGTATTGATCAACCGGCAGAGGTCCGGCGACGACAGAATAGGTGTATTGGTATTTTTCGTCATTCAGACGCAGCAGTTTTTCTACAACAGTGCCGCCGCCATTCAAAGACAACGTCCGTAATACGGCGCTGCCCTTTTTCGACAGTTCGCATTTTGCAATAGCCGGATGCCACTCGGCGATCCCACAAAAGCCGCCGATCGTCTTCCAGACTTCGTCTGCGCCGGCGGCCACCGACACCGACTTTTTGACCTCCAGCGCGGCAGCCGGGAACGCAATGGCCGTCGTTAACGCGGCAACAGCGAAAAGCCGAGAGAATTTCATGGGCACTTCCTTCCTTATTTTGTTGTGGCAGGCCAACTGCACCCCGAAAGCAATACATTTTCCGTAGGTTACCGCAAGAGGCTTAGGCATTCGGGGACGCGCCAAGAGAGAATGATTTGGCAAAGGCGCGGATCTATGCTCTCAACAGGAATTGTGGTAGAGCAGATCGCGATCAGGCGGAACCGACTGATCGCGTGAATCTGCTCTATGATCAATGTGTTATGAGCGGGCTGCGATCCCGTGGGATCGCACGCCGCTCTGGCGCGGAAGAGATCAAAAGGAAGATTGTATGACCAAGACGGACAAGATCGACCATGCGCGGAAAACGGCGCAAGCGGTCGGTGACTATATGTTTGCTCGGGACAATAACGCCCATCAATTGGGAATTCGCCTGGAAGAGATCGGCCCCGGCTATGCCAAAGCCAGCATGCTGGTAACCACTGCCATGCTCAATTCCCACGGTATCCTTCACGGCGGCATGAGTTTCACCCTGGCCGACACGGCTTTCGCCTATGCCTGCAATTCCTATAACCGCAATGCCGTCGCCATGGGGTGCAATATTATTTTCCCCGCCACCGGCGCGGCGGGCGACCGCCTGACCGCCGAGGCGGTGGAGTGCCTGGTGTCGGGTCGCGCGGGAGTTTACGACGTCACCGTCAAGAACCAGGACGGCAAAGTGGTGGCCCTGTTCCGCGGCCAGTCAAGGCAGATCGAAGGCGCGGTGATCAGCGATGCGGCAAAACAGGACACCCCGTCACTTCCGGTTGGTCAGGCCGGCCAGGCTGGGTAAGTCATCTTCCAGGATACTGATGTTCAGCGAATAGGAGATCTCGCCTTCGTCGTCATCCCGATGCAGGACGCCGATAAATTCCCCGCCGATGGTCACTTCAATCGGTGCGCCGCGTTTCTTGATCGGCTCGATGGTGATCTTGGGATTGCCGAATGTGGCCTGCAGATAGGCCTCGACCCGGGCGATTTCATTTGGTGTCATGACGCAGATATCCACATTTACTGAACATTGGCAGAGAGGCTGAACGGGCCAGCGCCGGATGGTACCAGCGTGGCCGCCTTGGTCAAGGTTCCCGGCGATCGCTCACCACAAATCCGCTCTAACCCAGCGTCTGCTCTATGCGGAGCATGTTGCAGGCGATTCGCACGCCATCCAGTTCAACGCGCAACTGCAGCCGCGTCGGTTCGGTGACCAGGGTATTGGTCAAGGTGACGTTGGTCCGCATCCGCCCGATCATCTCGGTGTCGGTGCGGCGTTTTATGCGGGCGATTTCCTCGTCGGAGGGAGCTTCCGGCAGGTCGATTTCCACGCGGTGCAGTTCGGCATCGCCGAGCATGGCCTTGGCAGCCAGCTTTCTCGGTCGCAAAGCAAGGGGAAACTGAACGCTTCCCAATAAGAAAAGCTGGGGAATGATTGTCGGAAAGGCGGGAAAGAACATCGTGTCGGAATAGACGCCGATGAGCATCAACTTGCCGGTGATCTCCTGGCGAACGTCATCGCAATAAACGACATGGGCGAAAGGGATGGAGTCAAATTTCATCAAACGTGACCGGGGAAACGTCGTTCATGAAGGGACGGGAACTGCTGGTCACCGGTTGCTGAATGATCTCCGCCTGGCTTGATGCCGTCGGCGGTGGGGTATTGGCCAGATGGCGGCTGTCCTGCTGGGCGAGTTGGAAGACGATATCGCGGTTCATCGCCCAGGCCATTTCGGCCAGCGTCCGCAGGGTCAGGTTCTCGGTGCCGCGGATCCGACGGGTAACCGCCGAGCGATGGATCTCAAGCCGTTTTGCCACGTCGGATTTGGAAATTCCGGCCTCGGCCAGTTCCGCCAGCACCCGCCCCAATTCAGCCCGCACTTCGCCGATGAAGTCGGCGGCTTTCTCGCTTTTCGGATCAATGGCAAGGCGGAAGATGTTAGGAGACGACGTCATGTGATCTTCTCCCTGACATAAAAGGCAAGTTCAGGCCGTTTCTCACCCGCACGACTTCATTGGCAAAAGAATTATAAAGACGGAGACGTTTCACCGTGTCGGCGTCACAGGCATTTGTACCGATAAATTTGTTCTTTTCCGTAAAGAAACCAAAAATCCGGGTGTCCGGCGTTTTCAGTTCCCAGACCCCGTCGGACAGCGGATCGAGGGCATGAAATTCCCGCCGATGGACAAGCGGTTTGCCCAGCGAGTAGCGACGCAAAAGTTCGGACACCTGTTCAAGCGGCGTCAGTTGCGGGTCAATCAAGCGCGGCAGGGCGGGTAACTTGTTGGTCATCCAATCAATCCAGACGCTGGTGGCCCAGAGATACCGGCCCGGCATCTCGGAAGGCGACAGCACGTCAACGGGGGTAAGCACCCCCTGGCGGATCAGATTGGTATGTGTTGCGTTAGAAGTCAACAATCACCCACATCGCATTTCGGCGCCGATCATGGCCATCGGTTCCAAAACGATGAGGATATCGCAGAAATTCGCCGAGGACGACAGCTTACGGCAACGCGGCGGCGCTGAAATCGGGCGGCAGGGCCGAGACCTCCGGGCCGGACGGCAGGATATCCTGCGCGGTGATCAGCGGTTGCGGCGGCAGGCTCTGCACCGTGATCCTCGGCTCGGCATGGGCGGTGACGACCGGCGGCGGCGCGCTCCAGACGATCGGAGGGGATGGTGCGTAAACCACCGGCGCGGGCGTCGGCGGGGAATAGGCGGCAGGGGGCAGAGGCGCGGCATAGAGGACGGTTGGTGCCGGCGCCGGCAGGAAAACCACCCTTGGCGGTGGCGGCGCCCGCCGGTAATACGCCGGGCGACGGATGGCGCCAGCCCATCTGACCGCCGGCTGCGGATGTTCGACGAGGCGATGAAAATAACGCTGATGTCGCCAGCCCTCGGCCTGCGATGACGTCGAAGCGCATACAACACAGGCGGCGACGGCGACAACAACCGTCAAAAACCTTCTGCATAGCGAGCGGACCGACATGGGCATCCCCTGTTCCGCGACAGCAACCCTTGACAACCTAGAATTACATTATGGTCCAATCATGGCTGTGATCGGCGTCATAGCCGGTCACTCTTTTTCGCCCCTGCCGCGATTTCAGCCGTCTGATCCCGCCCATAGTAACGACGCGCCCAATAACTGAGGTTATCCTTGAGATAGTGGTCGAGTTTCTCCAGCGTGATATTGCCGTCGCCATTGCCGTAGGGCGGCTTGTCGGCCTCGCCGCTCATCGCCTTGAGAAAATATTCGGTGAACAGGCCATGACTGGCGTCCGGCTCCCAACTGGCGATCTGATCGGCGGCGGCGGCGGCGATGACGGTGATCTTCGGCGGCGGCGCCGGTCCCTTGGCGGTGATCAGGATCGGCGAGGCCCGGGCGACCAGGGTGCCGGCCTGGGACATGCCGGAAAAACAGGCCTCGAGCACCAGGGTGACATGCTCGGCCGGCAATCGGGCGAGGTTGTCGTACAGCAGGGGCAGGGGATAGGCGGACAGGCCGATCCGTCCAGCCTCGGCATCGGTGGGCACCAGAAAGGGGCCGCCGCCGTCGCCGCCCGGGGCGCCGTGGCCGGCGTAGTAGACAAAAACCCGGGAACGGCCGGTTTTGACCCAGTCGAACAGGCGGCCGCGATGGTCCTTGTCATTGCCGAACACCGCCTGCATCTGGGCGGCGGTGGCATCGGTCAGGAAAATGATGTTGGTCTCGCGGATCCCCAGGGCCTCGACGACATAGGAGCGCATGGCCGCAGCATCGGCATGGGCCGGTGGGACATCGGGGATGTCGCGCCCCATCCGGGTGTAATCGCCGTTGCCGATAATGACCGCGATATCGTCGGGCCGATCCGGCCCCCGGGGAAAGGACAGGCTGACCGCGGAGACCGAGGCGACCGGCGCCCGCGGTTTGTCGGCGGCGGCATCGAAATCCGCCGTGAAGGCGGCGAAACGCTGTTCCACCTGCGCCGCCCGGCGGGTTCGTCCGGCGCTGTCGGGCGACATCATCGCCTGGCGCCAGTCGGCACGGTGGGCATCCACCTCCTCGACCAGCCAGGCCCGTTTGGCGGCATAATCGGCAAAAGTCAGGCGCCCCTGTTCCAGGGCCGCCGCCAGACTGCCGGTGGCGCGCATGCCGAACAGCAGGAAGGCGTTGCCGCGCCTGACCGCGTCTCGGTCGGCGCCGGGCGGGACGGGCGCATGGTCGAGGAAATCGGTCACCCTGGCGACACAGGCATTGCGCAATACTATCCACAGGCGGATGGCCTTGCGCTCGGTGTCGTCGGGGATGGCATCAGGCGGCGTCACCGCCGCCGCCGCCATGCCTTCGCGATGATGGGAAAGGTCGATCTTATGGCGGATGGCATCAAGGTCGTTGGCGGCGTAAATCCGCTCACAGTCCGCCAGCATATGCTCGAGGGCATCGCGGTTCCCGGCCTGGACGTCGACGCTATCGGCCCGGGCCGCGGCAACTCCGCCGAGGATCAGAAGCAATGCAAGGATTGTCCGCATGGGCTATCCCCTGTTTCGATCACCAGCCTATCAGGCCCGGCGCCGAGGCGGAATGTCGATCATCACAGCCGGAAAAGGCCGGGCAGGGCGCCTGCGAAGCCGGGCGGCGGCAGCACTTCGGCCATCTGGCGGTCGGAAAGGCCCAGGTGACGCTCGAGCGTCGCCGCGATCACCGCGCGGAAGTCCGTGGTCACCGCCAGATCGCGCCCCTGATACAGCGCCTTGTCGTCCAGACCCGGCCAATGACCGTGGACCTTGCCGCCGGCGACGCGGCCGCCGAGAACCCAGACCACATTGCCATGGCCGTGATCGGTGCCCTGGTTGCCGTTTTCCCTTGCCGTGCGGCCGAACTCCGACATCACCAGGATCGCCGTGTCGTCCAACCGCGGCCCCAGGCCCCTGGCCAGCGCCGCCAGACCTTCTCCCAGCGGCTTCAGGTGATTGGCCAATTGGCCCCCGCCAGCGCCCTGGTTGACATGGGTATCCCAACCGCCGAGGGCGGCGAAGGCGATACGGATATGGTCGTCGCGCAGCAGAAGCTCGGCCAGTCGCGCCGCCATGGCCGGAAAGCCGGTGGCGCTGGGCGCCCCGTTGTCGGCCGCCGCCCGCTCGGCCTCCATGCCGGTCATCAGTTCACGGCGGGCCTGCCTGCCTTCCAGATAGGCTTTGCTGAGCGGATCGTTGCCGCCGTAGAGGCCGGCGAAGGCCTCGGCCACCGCCGGGCGGTCCAGCGGGTTCGGCTTGTCGGCGCCGCGCGCCAGCGAAATATTGGTGTTGAGCTCCGGCCCGGCCAGGATGCGCGGACGGGTCGGCCCCAGACTGATGGCCTGGGTCGGACCATGCGGTGGCGGCAGGAAACGGAGCAGACGATTCATCCAGCCGTCGCTTGTGGTCCTGATCCCCGGCGTGCCGCTTTCCATGAAATCCTGGGCGTCGAAATGCGACCGGCTGGGGTCGGGCGAACCGCAGGCATGGACGAAGGCCAGGCGCCGTTCCGTCCACAGGGGCAGCAGTGGGGCCAGGGCCGGGTGCAGCCCGAAATAGCCGTCCAGGTTCAGCGCCCCGTCGCCGGATCCAGGGGCGGAGAGGGCGATATTGGGCCGCATCCGCCGATAGTCGGCATCGCCATGGGGAACCACGACATTGAGCCCGTCCACCGCGCCCCGCAGCATCACCACCACCAGCCGGCGAGCGGTGTCGGCGGCCGGGGCGGCGCCGGAGCGGCCGAGGATGGCGGTACCGAGGGCCGAGCCCGCCAGGCCCAGGAGCCGTCTGCGATTGATCGACATGGCAAGTCTCATTTTAGCGGGCCATAAAATCAGGGCTGCCGATGATCAGGCCGGCTTTCAGCGGCTTCGCCGCCTGTTCCGCCAGTTCCCTGGTCCTGGCCGACAGGGCCGGACCAAGCAACCAGGCCAGACGGTCGCTGTCGATGGGGACCGGCCGCTCCCGAGGTGGGTCCGCCGGTCGGGACGATTCGTCGTCCTCCTCATCAGGCATCCGGCGGTCGAGAGGCAGATGGCCCGATCCCAGGGCGGTGGAAAAATTGATCCGCGTCGTCAGGCCATCGGCATTGAGCCAGGCCTCGCGGCTGTCCTTGTAACCGTCCGGCGTCAGGCATTCATACAGCGGCTGCCCCAGGCGTTTCAGCGTCCCCAGCAGCGGACGGATATTGACCACCTCGACGCCGGAGGCCCGCGCCGCCGAGATGACGAATTGCCACGGCGTCTTGAATTTGCCGCCGAAGCCGCCCGGATCGCGGAATTGCCGGCTGGCGAACAGGGTCTTCAGGACCGCGCGGATGTCACCGTCGGTTTCCATCCAGCGCCGCGACAGGCGGTCGACGACGGCGGCGGGCGGCTGATCGCCGATGAAATACTGTGCCAGCTGGAAACTGATATGGCGGGCCGTGGCCGGGCTGCCGGCCAGGATGTCCAGCGCCTGCTCGACTTCGCCGGCGCCGCTGCCGGGAATGGTGCGGCCGAGAAATACCTTGTCGCCGAAATCATGACGGCGGGGATGGAAGGCGAAACCGTTGACGGCGCCCGCCCGGCCGGGCCTGGCGATGCCCCAGCCGGTGAGGATGCGGGCCAGCGCCACCACATCCTCCTGATGATAGCCGCCGTCGACGCCCAGGGTGTGCAGTTCCATCAGTTCGCGGGCGTAATTTTCGTTGAGCCCGCTGTCCTTGCCTTTATCTCCCGGACTGCCGGGCGCCGCGTTCTGCCAATTGTCGAGATAGAACAGCATCGCCGGGTGACGCGCGGTGGCTTCCAGCAGATCGCGGAAACGCCCCAGGACATGGGGCCGGATGGCGACCTCTTCGTAATTGCCGATCCACAAGCGGTCCAACCCCTTGCCGGCGAAGACGTTGAAGTGATTGAACCAGAAGTCGACCATCACCTCCTGCAACTGCCGGGGGCTGTAGATGGCCCGCAGCAGCCGGGCCTCGGCCGCCTCGCGGACGACGATCCGCGACTGCCGGCGGGCCTGCTGGTCTTGCGGGGACGGTTTGTACCGTTCGAACAGGGTTTCCGCATCCAGCCGGGTCGTCTCCAGGCGGTCCAGGCGGTCGGTGAGAAAAGCCGGCAGGTCGATGCTGTCGGGGTGCAATTGGCGCTCGATCCAGGCATCGACACCGAGCCGGCGGATAGCCTCGGTATCGGCGTCATTGGGCCCGTATGCCAGGCGGTTGAGCAGATGAACGGACAAGGCTGCGTCGTCGGCCGCGGCGGAGCCGCAGGAAAGCAGCAGAACGACAAGAGAAATACACAGTCCGCGGTGAACCATCGGCCTTAATTGATTTTGACCATTGTTCACAATATTAGGGATCTGAAGACGGATTTTTCCACCCCGTCCATCCTATCGTCACGAAACGATATAAGTACCGACACCATAGGCCAGCAGGCGCTGGTCGCCATCGAGGAATTCCATGCGGGCGGTCGCCACCCGAGAGCCAAGCCGCAGAATATCGCCGCGCAACAGGAAATACTCGCCGATGCCGGCGGCCAGGTAGTCGACGCGCAGGTCGATGGTGCCCAATTTGGCGAAACGGTGCAGCCTCTGCATCGGTTCGTCGCTCATATGGCGGGCGCCGATGGCGGCCATCACCGCGAGCCCGCCGGTGGAGTCGAGGGCGGCGCTGATCACCCCGCCATGCAGCCGGTTATAGGCGAAATGCCCGATCAGCTCGGGACGCATGTCGATGCGGCAGGCGACGCCGTCCCCCCTGATGGAGGTCACCTTGACGCCCAGCAGTTTGTTGAAGACGACTTTTTCCTCAAAGATCTCGGTCAGGCCGGCGATGAATTCCGGCTCAAAGTCAACCTGGGACGGCGTGGCGATGCGCTTGTTCATAAGGCTGGACCGTATAACAGCGGGCGGTCCATGACCAGAGCGGAGTGCGATCCCACGGGATCGCAGCCCGCTCATAACACATTGATCCTAGCCGGCGATTTTACCCTTCGGCATGATGTGACGATCCGTCGCCGCGCAGGGCCTGGATTTCGCCGACGGCGGCGATCAACCGGTCGGCCAGGCTGACGGCCACCGCCTGCAGGACGGCGGTGGCGATCGCCGGATAGGGCCTGATCATGGCTTCGAAAGCCTCCCTGGCCAGGACATAGGCGTCGGTATCGCTGAGCGCTACCGCGCTGGCCGTATGGCCGCGGGATTCGATGAAGCCGATGCCGCCGACAATTTCGCCGGGACCGCAGGTGGCCAGATGATATGGCTCGGCTTTGTGGGTCGGCAGGGACACCTTGACCATGCCGCGGCGGATGACGAACAGCTCGGAGCCGCCGCCATCGGCCTTGAAGAGCTTCTTGCCCGCCTTGATCGACCGCAGGCTCATCGCCGTTTCCAGGACCTTGATCTCCTCGGCCGTCAGCCCGGCGGCCAGCGGCATCGCCGCCAGTTCCAGCAGCGCCGTTTCCGCCGGCGTCGCCCCGCTGTCGTCGGGGCGCAGGCCACCCACCCATTCCAGCGCCTCCTCCAGCCGCCGGAAGGCCAGCGCCTTGGTGGTCGGCCGCACCACCCCGGTTTCCTTGAGGAAGCGCTTCATCTTCAGGCCGCTGGGGAGATCCTTGGGAATATCGCAGAAAATCAGATAAGCGTCGTTGGCCTCCAGCCGGTCCTTGATCTGTTCGAGGACATGGGTGGCGGTGACGTCGAGGGACTGCACCCGGCGCATACTGAGAATCACATATTTGCGGCCGACGGTTTCCGGTTCCAGGGCCTGATGCAACTGGCTGGCGGTGCCGAAGAACAGGCTGCCCTGCAATTCGAACACCACGGCGTCGTCGGCATCATGGCCAAAGCCTTCCGCCCTGGCCCAGGCCCGGGCGTGCTTGGCCAGCAGGTCCTTGCCCTCGATGCGGCTGCGGACCACCGTGCTGCGGGTCTGTTCGCGCAGGAAGAGAAACACCGCCAGCGCCACTCCGACGCCCGAGGCGGCGATCAGATTGCCGAAGATGGCGACCAGGATCACCACCAGGATGACCAGGAAATCCATCCGGGTGCGGTGGGTGAAGAAGAATTGCAGGCTCGGCCGGTCGATCATGCGGAAGCCGACCACCATCAGAATGCCCGCCAGCGCCGGCACCGGCACCCAGGCGATGACCGGCATCAGCAGCAGATAGGCGGCGCAGGAAAACACGCCGGTCATCACCCCCGATCGTCCGGTCCGGGCGCCGCTGGAAATATTCACCAGCGAGGCCCCCATGGTTCCGGCGCCCGGCAGGCCGCCGACCAGGGCCGACA
>DUZF01000029.1 GCA_013349665.1 Rhodospirillaceae bacterium
AGAAACCGGAGGAGTCGAAGGGAGAGTGGGATCTGTACACCATCCTCCGCGCCATCCCCGGCGATCAGGCCTTCCGGCCGCTGAAGGACGGCGGCTGTCCGCTGGTCGGCGGCGCCGGCCCGACCCCGCCTCACTGAACCGAAGGGAGCCTCCGGCGTCCCGCCTCAGATCATGGAATGGGCCGTATCGAGCAGGACGGTCTTGAACATTTTCAACAGCGACTGATCCAGCTGACCCTTCAGCTGGGTCATCAGGTGGAGGGCCTGCGCCGGTTCCATCGCCTCCTTGTAGACCCGCCGGTCGGTCAGGGCCGAGAAGATGTCGATGATCGTCGCCATCCGCGACAGTTCGTTGAGCTGCGTGCCTTTCAGTCCCCGCGGATAACCCGAGCCATCCAGTTTCTCATGATGCTGTTCGGCGATCAGCAGGGCCCCCTGCGGCAGATCCCTGCTGCTGCGGAGGAAGGTCGCGGTTTGGGTGACATGGTCCCGCATCACCTGCATTTCCTCATCGGTCAGGCGATCCGTCTTGTTGAGGATGTGATAGGGCACGGACATCTTGCCGGCATCATGGATCAGGCCGCCGCTGGCGATGGTCACCAGGTCGCGATCCCTGATGCCGATCGAATAGCCGAACACCGAGAGGAAAATGGAGACCCTCAGCGAGTGGACATAGGTGTAGTTGTCGTGATCCTTGACGGCGTTCAGCATGTCCTTGTAGCGGCCGGCCTGAACCGACTGCACCAATGGCCCGCAGGCGTCGCTGAGAATCTGGTAGGGCAGCGGCTTGCCGTCGACGATCAGGTCGGCGACGGCATTGAACGCCTGGGTGGTCCGCTGCAACGCCGCCCGCTGAACCGGCTCGATGCGGACCCAGGATCTCTCCACCTTGCCGTTGATTTCCTTGGACAAGGCCTGCAGCAGGGCGCTGCGCCGAAACGGCTTGACCAGGGTCGTGCGGGCGCCGAGGCCGATGGCGTCGGCAAGGAACATGCTGCGATCGTTGGTGGCGGTACAGATGATCGGCACCCGGTCGAGTTCGGGAACGCAGAAGATCTCGCGCAGCAGCGGCAGCCCGCCCCGGGGGACCACGTTTTCATCGAGGATGACGGCGGCCGGCGGATGAAAGGCAATCCATTCAAGCGCCGCACCCTGCTCGGAATGCTCGACGACCTCGTAAAACGACGTCAGCGCCGTCACCACATCGGCCCGGAATTTCGGGTTGGCGTCCACCACACAGACCAGAGCCTTGCTCGGAACGGTACTTTCGGGTTGCATGGAGCAGCGCCAACTCTTAGCCAGAAATTTCCCCGATCGACGGGTCACCCGATAGCCTAAGCGATCGCAAGAAAAATTTCAGCCCGATGTGGTGAACCGGACCGGTCGGCAGCCTTGCGGGGAAGGGAAATTGGTGGAGCCGAGGGGGATCGAACCCCTGACCTACGCATTGCGAACGCGTCGCTCTCCCAGCTGAGCTACGGCCCCATTTAAGGAGGCGGATAATGGGGAAACGCCCCAACGCTGTCAAGTCCGGGGCGCTGGGTCTTGCTAAGGCCCGACGCTGTGGTTAGGCTCCAGTCATTGCCGGTGCCCCCGACGAGGATAAGCGATGAACGTCATTATCAGGCCGCTTTACAACGTGCTCAGCATCGCCATCGAACTGTATATCTGGGCCTTGATTGGTACCGCGGTGCTGAGTTGGCTGGTCGCCTTCAATGTCGTCAACACCCGCAACCGCTTTATCTACACGCTGATGGATACCCTGTACCGGGTCACCGAACCGGCGCTGCGACCGATCCGCCGCCTGCTGCCGAATCTGGGCGGCATCGACGTCTCGCCGATCATCCTGATCCTGATCCTTTACTTCATCCAGAACGTGTTGGCCGAAATCGTCCATTCCGCCCTGTACTGATGCCGTTCACGCCGACAGCCGGCGGTGTCCGCCTGACGGTGCGCCTGACGCCCAAGGCGTCGCGCAACCGCATCGAGGGCGTCGTCGCCGAAGCCGACGGCAGCGCCAGCCTCAAGGTGTCGGTGACGGCGGTCCCCGAGGCCGGCAAGGCCAATGCGGCGCTCATCGCGCTGCTGGCGAAAAGCTGGCGGATGGCCAAACGGGACTTTGAAATCGTCGCCGGCGCCACCGACCGGCGCAAGACAGTGGTGGTCGCCACCGAGGCCGCCGAGATGACCCGCCTTATCGCAGACCTGACGAGGAAGCCATGACCCAAGCCAAAATCCTCGACGGCAATGCCGTCGCCGCCGATGTGAGAACCCTGCTGACGGAGCGCGTCACCGCCCTCCGCGAGTCCGGCGGACCGATCCCCGGCCTGGCGGTGGTGCTGGTCGGCGACGATCCGGCCAGCCAGGTCTATGTCAGGAACAAGAACCGGCGGGCCCAGGAAGTGGGCATGGCGTCGTTCGAGTATCTGCTGCCGGCGTCGACGGCTGAACTGGAACTGCTGGCCCTGGTCGAACGGCTCAATCTCGACCGCGCCGTCCACGGCATCCTGGTGCAGCTGCCGCTGCCCAAACATATCGACGCGCAGAAGGTCCTCGAATCCATTCATCCGGCCAAGGATGTCGACGGCTTCCACCCGTTCAATGTCGGCCGTCTGGTCACCGGCGGCAAAGCCCAGATCCCCTGTACGCCGCTGGGCTGCCTGCTGATGCTCAAGCGCCATCTCGGCTCGCTCGCCGGCCAGCGCGCCATCGTCCTGGGCCGTTCCACCATCGTCGGCAAGCCGATGGCGCAGTTGCTGCTGCGCGAGTCCGCCACCGTCACCATCGCCCATTCGAAGACCCGCGACCTGGCAGGGGAATGCCGGCGGGCCGACATCGTCGTGGCGGCCGTCGGCCAGCCGGAAATGGTCCGCGGCGACTGGATCAGGCCCGGCGCCACCGTCATCGACGTCGGCATCAATCGGGTCCCTGCCGCCGAAGCCGGAAAAACCCGCCTCGTCGGCGATGTCGCCTTCGACGAGGCGGTCGCCGTGGCCGGGGCCATCACCCCGGTGCCGGGCGGCGTCGGACCGATGACCATCGCCATGCTGCTGCACAACGCCCTCGAGGCCTGCTGCCGTCAGCACGACCTGCCCTTCGAGGACCTCGTCTAGTCCCGCGCCATTTCCTCGGCCATCGCCGCCATGAAATCCGGCAGGTCATGGCGGTGCCGGCCGGTCACCACATGACGGTCGTTGACCGCCGGGTCGTCGGCCCAACTGCCCGCCGCGTTGATGACATCGGTGCGGATCGACTCGATGGAGGTGACGATGCGCCCGGCCACCGCCCCGGCCTCGATCAGGACCCAGACGGCGTGACCCATGGCGCCCACCGGCCGCGCCAGACCCAGGGCATCGCGCACCAGCCGCACCACCTCGCGATCGGCCCGCAGGGTATCGGCGGCCAGGACGCCGCCGATGGCGATCATCGCGTCGAAGTCGCCGGCCTCGACCGTACCGACGGCCGCGTCGACCACCAGGCTGTCACCCCAATCGATCCCCGACCATAACCGCAGCTCATGTTTCTTCGGCGAGACGATGACCGGCATGGCCCCGGCTTCGGCCAGCACCTTGCGGATCACCGTCACCTCCGCCTGCTCGGAACCGTTGGCCGCCAGCAGCGCAACCCGCTTTCCCGCCAAGCCGACCATCGGCCGAATCCTTTCGTTTTTCCGCATGCGGCAGGTGGGGGAGCGGGGCTCAATTTTCAATGCGAAAAAAAGGGGGCGATAGCACGCCCTACCGGGGTTATTCTCCGATCAACTTCACCTGCTTCAGGACGTCCTACCGATGGCAATGGTTCCCGTGACCCCGGAACTTCTCAAGGACCGGAAACTGCTGGCACGGACATCCCATGCCCATCTTGCCCGCATGGCGACAACCATGTTGGTGGCCGAGGAGGTGGCGGCGGCGGCGGAGACTTTTCCGATCCTTTTCTCCAGGAGCGACGGCGCCATTCTGCCGGTGGCGCTGTTCTCGCTGACCAGTGACGACAATCTCTTCGTTGAACCGGATGGCGCCTGGAGCGGCGGCTATATGCCGGCGGGATTGCGCCTCTATCCCTTCACCCTGGGCCTGGCTAAAGGAAGCAACGAACCGGAACTGGTGGTCGACATCGACAGCGGCCTCGTCTCGGAAGATGAGGGCGAGCCCCTGTTCGGGGCGGATGGCCTCAATACCAGCGACACCCCGGCGAAACGGGCCCTGCGGTTGGCCACCCTGATCAACCAGGGCGCAGGCAAGACGGTGTCGCTGACGGCGCAAATCGCCAAGGCCGGCCTCCTCGAACCTGTAGGCCTGCCGCTCGGGGCACGGACAGGCCGACAACTGCTGACCGTCACGCCCGCGGCGCTGGCGGACCTCCAGGAACCCGTCCGGCAGCGGCTGCGGCTTTCGGGAGCCCTGGCCCTGATCGAGCATCAGCTGGCCTCGCAGCGCCATCTGGAGGCGTTGCGCCAGCGGCTGGCCCGGCGTTACCTGCTGTGGATCGCCGCCACCGAGAGCGGCTCGGCGGTTCCCCCGCCCGCCGCCGCGGCGACCCTCGGCTTCCTCATGATCGCCAGTTCCGGAAGCGAAGCCGGCATCGTGGAAACGCTGGACTCTCTTAAGCGCCAGTCGTCGGCGGACTGGCAGCTGCTGATCGTCCTGGCCGACGGCCTGACGCTGTCGTCGGATGACCGGCGTGTCCTCTGCCGCCCCTTGCCGGCCGCGGACCGGCAAATCCTTGCCGAACTGAACGGGCGATATTTCGCCTTCCTGGAGCCGGGCGACCAGTTGCCGACAACGGCGGTGGCCGAGGTAAGCGAGGTCCTGGCCAGGGATCCGGCCATCGATGTGCTCTACTCCGATGACGACATCCTGGTCGACGGGCAAAGGCGGGACCCTTTTTTCAAACCGGAGTGGTCGCCGGACCTGCTGACGGCCTTCAACTATTTCGGACGCCTGACGGTCCTGCGCCGCGAACTGGCCCTGTCGTTGGGCGGCCTTGCCGACCCGATCACCACGGCACCGGAATGGGAGCTCAATCTGCGGATGAGCCGGCATGGGGCCCATATCGTCCGCTTCCCCAAGATTCTCTGTCACCGTCCTCAAAGCAGCCGTCGCGACCGTCCGCGTCCCGCCGACCCGGCCTCCGCCGCCCATCGACAGGTTGTCGCCGATCACTGGCGCCATCTCGGCTTCCAGGCGCGGATAGAAACCCGGCCCGACGGCATCCAGCAGGCATCCTGGGACATCGCCGAGCCGCCGCTGGTCTCGATCATCATCCCCAGTCATGACGACCCCGACAGCCTGCGCAAATGTATCGACGGACTTCTGAAAGAAACCAACTACCCAAGAAAAGAAGTCATTATTGTCGACAATTTTTCGACGAACCCGCAACTTGTTCAATATTACCATGATCTGGAGAATACAGGCAAAGCCAGGGTTATCCATTGTATAAATAAATATACCTACAGTTCCGCTTGTAATGCCGGCGCCAGGGACTCCAATGGCGAGCTCTTACTTTTTCTTGACCACTCGATCGAAATTGTTGCTGCCGACTGGCTCGACGAGCTGGTACGACAGGCGACCCTGCCGGGCGTCGGCGTGGCGGGTCCCCTGCTGACCTATCCCGACGGACTGGTCCGCCGGGCCGGGCTGGCCCTCGGCCTGCATGACCGCGGACCGATTTTCCACGGTTTACCGACCGATTTCTGGGGAATTTCCGGCTCGCCCGCCGTCCCCCGCAACTGCCTGGCGGTCACCGGTGAATGCCTGCTGATGCGCCGCCAGGTGTTCGAACGGATCGGCGGGTTCGACGAAGGCTATCGCCTGACGGAGGGCGCCGTCGCTTTCTGTTTGCGGGCCTGGCGGGCCGGCTTGCGCAATGTCTATACGCCCTTTGCCCGGCTGGTTCAGGCGGCGGAAAATATGCCCGACCCGACCGTCTTTCTGGCGGACCAACGGCGGCTGTATGCGGAACTGCGGTCACTGGGAATAACCGATGATCCGTATTTCCATCCCGCCCTCGACGGCACCGCCGTCATTCCGGCACTGCGACTGGGCAAAAGCAAAACGGCGGCGGAGGTCCTGCGCCATGAGGCCCGACTGTTGCGCTCGGCCTATCCGCCGTCCAGCCGCCTGAACCTGTTCGACGATCTGTCCGTTGCCGCCGCCTGCGGCCTCGGCCGTCAGGATATCCTATGGCCCGCCCAATCCCCGGCGGCAATCGACGACCACTGGTCGGCGGCACGCTTCTGCATCGACGTGCTGCGCTCGCGGCCCGATCTGCGGGCTCGCTTCCCGGAGGCATTGTCCGCCGGCGGTAACGGCGGTTTCGCCCTCTGGCTGCGGGAGGACGGCGGACGGCGGCTTGGCCTGACACCGGCCGCCCTGCGGGCGCTCGGCGAGGTCTTCGCCCGACGCCCGGCCGAGCGGGTGCGGCAGACGTTTTTCCTTGATCACGACCTGCACCGGCGCTTCCCCCTCGGCCTGACCCCGGCGGGGCGGCGGGGTCTGGTGCGATGGCTGATGCGGGACGGCGTGGAAGATACCAAATCGGTCAGGAAAGTCCGTATCGACGGCTTGCGACGGGGCTTCCGGCGCGAGGAAATCTGGTGGTTCCTGCTGGAATCCGCCGAAAATCCGGCCCGCGAACTGGTGCGAACCTACAACTTCACCGCCGAATGGCAACGGCTGTTCCCCGACGGCCTGACGGTCTTTGGCCGGGATCAGCTGGCCGCCTGGCTGGCCGGCGCCTTCCAGCTCGACGAGGAGTGGAGCAGACCCGACCGCTGGCCGGTGGCCCTGACCGCCGCCCAGCAGATCCGTTTGGCCTATGGCCAACGGCCATACTGGCAGCACCGCCATCCCCAGGCCCTCGGCTCGCTTGCCGCCGCCCGGGCCTTCCTGTCCTGGCTTGACGGTGCCGAGGCCGGGCTCGCCGAACCCGCGCAAAGCTGGTGCCGCCATCTCGATAAAGAGGAAACGGCCCGCGAGCTGATGGCCCCCGGGGTCAATATTTTCGGTCATTTCTGTTTTCCCTCGGGACTGCGCCACTCGGTGGAATCGGTTGCCGAAGGCCTGCGGCGCATCGGCACCCGGCTCAGCAAGCGGGACATCTTCGTCACCTTCGACACTGATGAACCCAACCACTGCGATTACGACGGGTTGGAAATCTACGAGACCACCCTTATCCATGCCCAGCCTGGCGGCCCGTTGTTCCTCAAGGCCTTCCAGAACGCCGGCCTGGCCGAGCGCGACCCGCGCAGCTACCGGATCGGCTACTGGTATTGGGAACTCGACACCATCCCCGCCATCTGGAAACCGCAGGCGGCGATGCTGGACGAATTATGGGCGGCAACGGATTTCATTGCCGACGCCTTGCGTCAGAACCTGACCCTGCCGGTCTTCAAGATGCCTCCCGGGGTGGAGCTGCCGGCTTTTACGCCACGGTCCCGCGCCTATTTCAACTTGCCGGAAAATAAATTCATTTTCCTGTTCGTCTTCGCCATGTCCAGCATCATGGAGCGGAAGAACCCCATCGCGCTGACCAAGGCCTTCCGCCAGGCCTTCGGCGACGATCCCAACGTGTCGCTGGTCATCAAAACCTCGTTCGGCGAATTGCACGCCTCGGCAATGAAGGACTTGCGCCAGGCGGCGGACGACGCCGGCGTGATCCTCATCGACCGCGTGTTTACCCAAAACGATACTCTTGCCCTCATGCAGACATGCGACTGCTACATTTCCCTGCACCGCAGCGAAGGGCTGGGGCTGACCATGGCCGAGGCGATGCTGCTCGGCAAACCGGCGATCGCCACCGGTTATTCGGGCAATGTCGACTTCATGACCTCGACCAACAGTCTGCTGGTCGACTATCGCCTGGTGGAGCTGACCGAAAAGGCGGAACCTTACGAGGTCGGCGCCCGCTGGGCCGAACCGTCCATCGATCATGCCGCCCAGCTGATGCGTCGCGTCCATCAGAACCGCGACTGGGCGCGCCGCCTGGGTGAAACCGCCAGGGCGGATCTCGGCTCGCGGCTGTCCCTGGAAGCGGCGGGGCGGCGCATGGCCGACCGGCTTGCCGAAATCCGCGGCCGCAAACCGGCCGACGCCAAAGACAGGCCTCGGCTCATGCTGCTGGAGTGACGCAGACCATCTGCAGAAAAGGGCGAATGCCGCCCCTGAGCATGCCGGCGAAACGCTCGCCGGCGACAAAGCCGTTGGCCTGGTAGACGCGGATGGCGCGACGATTGTCGGCCGGCACCACCAGGCGCAGGCGGGGCGGTTGAAACCGGCGCCAGGCAAAGCCGACGACAGCCCCGACAAAGGCCCGCCCGAGACCGTGGCCGACCAGTTCGGGAGCCATGCTGCAACCGATATCGAGCGCCGGCTGCCGGTAGCTGCCGCCGGGCACCCGGGCCCCCGCCCCGAAACTGGCCAGGCCGGCCAGAACCTCGCCCCGGCGCACGCCGTGAGACATGGCGGCGGGGGCGGCGATGGCCGGCAGATCGCCCGGCCCGAAATCATAAAGCGTCCAGCCGGGTCCGTACCGCCACAGACAGATCCGTTCCGCCTCTGCCGCGGTCAATGGGTTTAATTGAAACAGTTCAATCACCATATCTGGGATGACGTTTTCGTTACGACCACAATAATGAGTGACATCAAGCGCTCACGATGGTTATTTTAAACGTTGTGACAAGCGTCGTCGGAGGGCTCATCAGATTGGGGCTATTTTTTCCGTTTCCACCGCTTTCCATGACCGACCCCTGGCCTGCGTCACCAGGCCGACCCGCCGACACCACCGGCATCCCGTCCCCCCCTGTTGCGGCAAAGCCTCCCCTCGCGGAGGCTTTTTTGTATTTCGCACCCTGAAGGAGCTGTCCATGGCCAAGCGCCCGCGTCAAGCAGTTCAGTCGAAAGCCGAGACCAACGTGCATCCGCTTTATGGAATCGCCGCTTCCCGCGGTTGGGACCCGCTGGGCGAAGACAACCGCGACCAGAGCTACGTCAAGAAGGTCCGCCCGCAAAACGACAATCAGCGCGCCTTGCTGGAGGCGATGGCGGAAAAGAACCTGACCCTGGCCCTCGGGCCGGCGGGAACCGGCAAGACCTATCTGGCCATCTCGGCCGCCGTCGAAGCCCTCGACGCCGGACAGGTCGGCCGCATCGTGCTGTCGCGCCCGGCCGTCGAGGCGGGCGAAAGTCTCGGCTTCCTGCCCGGCGACCTGCAGGAGAAACTGGCCCCCTATCTGCGGCCTCTGTATGACGCCCTGTCCGACCGCCTGGGCGGCAAGCGCCTGCGCAGCTGCCTGTCCGACGGCAGTATCGAAATCGCCCCGGTGGCCTATATGCGGGGACGCACCCTCAACAATGCCTTCGTCGTCATCGACGAGGCGCAGAACTGCACCTATGGCCAGATCAAGATGCTGCTGACCCGGCTGGGATGGCATTCCACCATGGTGCTGACCGGCGATCCCGATCAGACCGATCTGCTGCCGGGCCTGTCCGGTCTGGCCGATATCGGCCGCCGGCTGGCCGGCCTGCCGGAAGTGGCGGTGATCACCCTGACCGACCGCGACATCGTCCGCCATCCGCTGGTCGCCTCGATGCTGACGGTCCTTTAGGAGCTGCGGTCTCTCAAAAGGGGAAAAGACATGACCGCCGATGACCCGTGCCCCGTTGATTGCCCCCGGCGTCGCCGTCATGGCTGAGGTTCGGCCGGAGACCCTGGCCGCGCAGGCGATGGGGCGGGTCGACGGGGCGACGGGGGCGATCATCCCTCCCATCCATCCGTCGGCCACCTATGAACGGGATGCCGATCTCGGCTATAGCCGCGGGCGGGTCTATTCGCGGGCCGACAACCCGACCTACGACACCGCGGCGCAAACCCTGACCGCTTTGGAAGGAGGAGCGGAGACACTCCTCTTCGCCTCCGGCATGGCGGCGGCGACGGCGGTGTTCCAGGCATTGGATCCCGGCGATCACGTCCTGGTGCCCGAGGTCATGTATTGGGCGTTACGGGCATGGCTGGTGGATTTTGCAACCCGCTGGGGCCTGCTCGTGGAGGTGGTGGACACCACCGAGCCCGGCCTGGTGAGGGCGGCGCTGCGTCCCGGGAAAACGCGCCTACTGTGGCTGGAAACGCCCGCCAACCCCCTGTGGCGGGTCAGCGATATTGCCGCTTTGGGGCAACTGGTCCACGCCGGCGGCGGTCGGCTGGCCGTTGATTCGACCGTGGCCACGCCGGTTCTGACCAGGCCGTTGAGCCTGGGAGCCGACATCGTCATGCATTCGGCAACCAAATATCTCAACGGGCATTCCGACCTCGTGGCCGGCAGCCTGACCACCGCCGTCCAGGACGACTTTTGGGCGCGGGTCCGCAGCAATCTGGGCCGCGGCGGGGCTGTGCTGGGAGCTTTCGAGGCCTGGCTGCTGCAGCGCGGCCTGCGGACCCTGTTTGTCAGGGTCCGGGCGCAATCGGCGGGCGCCCAGGCCATTGCCGAAGCCCTGGACCGTCACCCGGCGGTGGACCAGGTTCTCTATCCCGGCCTGCCGGGATTTCCCGGGCATGCCGTCGCCAAGCGGCAGATGGATGGCGGTTTCGGCGGGATGCTGTCGATCCGCGTCAAAGGCGGCCAACCGGCGGCCATCGCCGCGGCGGCGGCAACACGGCTGTGGAAACGCGCCACCTCCCTCGGCGGCATCGAAAGCCTGATCGAACACCGCGCCAGCATTGAAGGGCCGGGATCCCCGGTGCCCGCGGACCTGCTGCGCCTGTCGGTGGGCCTTGAGTCCATCGACGACCTGCTGGCCGACCTGGACCAGGCCCTGCGCTAAGCGCGACGGCCATGGCCGGGCGGGAAGCCGACACTCCATATAATCTATTATCTACTAGATTAAATTGATTCTGCCGCGCGGCTGAAATATCCTTGGCCCACCCCGGATCGGATACGGACATCCACTAACTTTGACTGGATGAACAATGATTACAATAAATACAAAATATGCTTTGAAAATTATGATTCACCTTGCAAAAAACAGCCCTGCATCAAGAACAGAGATTGCAGAAAGAGAGAGCATCCCCATCGACTCGGTGGTCAGCATATTCGAAATATTAGATAGATTCGGATTTATAGAACAAACCTCACAGGGGCGCGTCGGCCTGGCCCGGCCTCCACACAAAATCATGGTGGGACAGGTGGTAAGAGCGATCGACGGCCCCCTGGCCCCCATCCCCTGTGTCAGCCAGACCGCCTATCAATCCTGTTCCGACTGCCTGAGCGAAAAAGGCTGCGAAGTCAGACGGCTGATGAAGCTGGTCCGCGACACCTCCGCCTACATTCTTGACAACACCAGCCTTCTGGACATGGGAGCCGGCCGCAACGCAAGAATTGTTTACGATGAAATGAAAATGGAAATCACCCATTTCCCCCGGTGACCGCCCTACCGCGGAAGGCTCTTGACTCGACAAAAGCCATTAATCTATAGATTATTAGTCTAATGAGTGGATCGAGCGGCGGGAGTTGAATATGTTTCGATTTTTAGATGATGACTTCAGACAATTGCTCTTGGCATGGTTACTGGCGGTGATGATGGCGGTTGGCCTCGCCGCGGCGATCCCAGGGGCTCACGCCGGCGAACCCAGAACTCTGTTGAATGTTTCCTATGACCCGACAAGAGAACTGTATCAGGCAATTAACGACGCCTTCGCCGGCTCCTGGAAAAAACGGACCGGCGAAGACATCAGGATCAATCAGTCGCATGGCGGCTCGGGAAAGCAGGCTCGTTCGGTCATCGATGGACTTGCCGCCGATGTGCTGACTTTGGCCTTGGCCTATGACATCGACGCCGTCGCAGAAAAGTCGGGTTTCCTTGCCCCTGATTGGCAGAAGCGGCTTGGTTACAACAGTTCTCCCTACACCTCGACTGTCGTCTTCCTGGTGCGGAAGGGCAATCCCAGGCAGATCAAAGATTGGGACGATATTGTGAAGCCCGGCGTCTCCGTCATTACCGCCAATCCCAAGACTTCGGGTGGGGCGCGGTGGAATTATCTGGCGGCATGGGGCTATGAACTGAACCGCACCAATGGCGATCAGGCCAAGGCCGAGGACTTCGTTGCCCGCCTGTACAAGAATGTGCCGGTTCTCGACTCCGGCGCCCGCGGCTCTACGGTTACATTTGCGCAGCGCGGCATCGGCGACGTCCTTCTGGCCTGGGAAAACGAAGCCTATCTGGCACAGCAGGAATTCGGCGAAGGGTTCGAGATCATCACCCCCTCGCTTTCCATTCTGGCCGAACCTCCGGTGGCGGTGGTCGACAAAGTGGTTGATAAGCACGGCACACGCGACCTCGCCGAGGCCTATCTGAAATTTCTCTATACCCCCGAAGCCCAAAGCATCATCGCCAAGAACTTCTATCGGCCGCGCGACCCCGACATCATCAAGAAGACGGCGGCCAATTTCCCGCCGATCAAGCTGTTCACCATCGATGATGTCTTCGGCGGCTGGACCAAGGCACAGACCACGCATTTCGCAGACGGCGGCGTGTTCGATCGCATCACCACAAAGAAATAGCCGCCGCCGTCCTTCACTCGCCTGACCGCAGTCACCGCCGCGAGGGAGACAGAATGACCAAAACCGTTATCAGTCCCTTTCCGGTGCCATCCGACTTTGGTTTGCGGAACGGCACCGGCGATTTTTCGACCCCAATCGCCGCTGCGGATTTCCTCATACCCTCGCAAACACCGGGGATTGAGCTGTTCCTGCGCAACAAGCACCTGCCGAGGTCAACCGGTTTCGGTCCGGACAGAACCATTCTCTACGTCCACGGCGCCACCTTGCCGGCCGAGACCGTGTTCGACCTGCCGATCGACGGCTTGTCCTGGGCGGACCACCTTGCCCTCAACGGGTGGGACGTCTGGCTGGTCAATATCCGCGGCTACGGCCACTCGACCTGGCCGAACGCCATGCGCCTGCCCGCTGACGCTAATCCGCCCGTCTCGACAACCGAGGAGGCGGTGGCCGATTTTACCGCCGCGGTCAATTTCATCCGCGCCGAACGCCGACTGGACAGCCTGCAACTGCTCGGATGGTCCTGGGGAACGGTCATCGCCGGAAGCTTCGCCGCGCGGTTCCCCGCGGCGGCAAGAGCGCTGGTGTTGGTTACACCGCTTTGGGCTCATCCTGATCCGGCCACCGCTCCAGCCTACCCGAAGACGGCCTGGCAGGAATGGACGCTGGCCGAGTCCCGCCGGCGCTCGCAAACAGGCGTGCCGCCAGACCAGGCCGACGCCATTCTCCCGGCGAGCACCGTCGCCCTTTGGGAACAGGCTGTCCGCACCAGCCAACCGCCTGCGGCGGAACGGGTTCCGGAGGTGTTTCGCTCTCCCACCGGCGTCCTCGCCGATCCCGCCTGGCGGGGTCAGGCGCCTTATGACCCGGGCGCCATCATCGCACCGACGCTGATCATTCGCGGCGAGTGGGACAATCTTACCCCGGGCGGCATGTCCCTGGGCCTTTTTGATCGCCTGAAATCCGCCCGATTACGGTCATTGACGGAAATCCCCCGCGCCAGCCATTTCGTCATGGCGGAAACCGGGCGAACCCTGCTGTTCGACGAGGTCCAGGCTTTTCTTACGCGCGTCTGACGACTGCCCGCCGGATCAAAACAAAAATGCTGTGGAGTGCTTATGCCGGAAATCCGCAACGGCTTTGTCGAGTCCATCGGATCAACCCCGCTGATCCGATTGAAGAAGGCATCCGAAATGACCGGATGCACCATTCTCGGCAAGGCCGAGTTCCTCAACCCCGGCGGATCGGTCAAGGACCGCGCGGCGCTCGCCATCATCGAAGATGCCGAACGCACCGGCATGCTGAAGCCCGGCGGCACCATCGTCGAGGGCACCGCCGGCAATACCGGGATCGGCCTGGCGCTGGTGGGCAATGCCCGCGGCTATCGCACCGTCATCGTCATGCCGGACACGCAAAGCCAGGAAAAGAAGGACATGTTGCGGCTGTGTGGCGCCGACCTTCGCCTGGTGCCGGCCGTGCCATATACCGATCCCGGCAATTATGTGCGCTATTCCGGGACCCTGGCCCAGCAACTGGCCGCCACCGAGACCAAAGGCGTGTTGTGGGCCAACCAGTTCGACAACCAGGCCAACCGGCGAGGCCATTACCTGACGACGGGGCCAGAAATCTGGGCACAAACCGACGGTCGGGTCGATGCCTTTACCTGCGCGGTCGGCACCGGCGGCACCCTGGCGGGGGTCGGCATGGCCCTCAAGGAACGCAATCGGGCTGTCGGAATCTTCCTTTCCGACCCCTTGGGCTCGGCACTTTTCAACTGGTATGACCATGGAGACCTGAAGGCCGAGGGCTCATCCATAACCGAGGGCATTGGTCAGGGCCGGGTGACCGGCAATCTGGACGGAGCGCCCATTGACGGGCAAGTCCGGGTTACCGACGAGGAAGCTCTGCCGATGATATTTCATCTCCTCAAGCATGAGGGGCTTTGCCTTGGCGGTTCGTCCGGAATCAATGTGATGGGCGCCGTTAAGGTCGCCCGTCAGCTCGGCCCGGGACACACGGTGGTCACCATCCTGGCTGATTTCGGCACCCGCTATCAAAGCAAACTGTTTAATCCGGTCTTTCTGCGCCAACGCAATCTGCCCGTTCCCGATTGGCTCGACTGAAGCCGTCGCCGGGAAAAGGACCCGGGCCAAGGCCTTCACACAAATTCCGCAATAACCTGATGGCGATAAGATGCTCTCCAACAAAGCAAAATATGGACTGAAGGCCATGGTCCATCTGGCCCGTTACGGAAGCCAGGGGGCGGTTGTGATCGCCGACATCGCGACCGGCGAACGCATCCCCAAGAAGTTCCTCGACGCCATTCTTCTGGAGATGAAACACAAGGGTTTCCTGTCCAGCAAGAAAGGCAAGGGCGGAGGCTACAGCCTGGCGCAACCGGCATCGCAGATCCTGGTCGGCGACCTGGTTCGCATCCTGGACGGCCCTTTGGCGCCGGTCCCTTGCGTCTCGCGGACCGCTTATCAGCGCTGCCATGATTGCGATGATGAAAGCAACTGTGCGGTCCGAGCCGTCATGCAGGAGGTCCGCGACGTCATCGCGCGCATCCTGGACAACACCACACTGGCCGACATGTGTGGCCGGGTTCCGCGACAGGAAGCGATCCTCTCCTACGATATTTAGCTCCGGCAAATGACCCAAACACCTATTGACACCATAAATTGTGGGTAATATTTTCTATTATCTAGTAGCTTTGTGTAATTAAGCGCCACCCCTTCAAACGTTAAGAAGTTTTCCATAGCCATCAAGGAACCGAAGCCATGTCCGAGGACATTGAAGTTCGCCGCACTCTGAATGAGCAGGCGGCCCGCCAGTTGGCCAATGCCACCAAGACCCGCGCCCAATGGTCGGGGATCACTCCGCGCTGGCTGGTATCGTTTCTGCCCTGGACACCGGTCGAGGCCGGCATCTACCGCCTCAACCGGGTGGTCGAATCCACCATCGACGCGGCCACCGAGGTCCGCTGCAGCCCGATCAACGACGCCGATTTGCCCGAGACCTTCGTTCCCTACGAAGAGAACCCTCGGGAATACAGCCTGAACGCGGTCACCACAGTCCTCGACGTGCAGACCCGCGTCTCTGACCTCTATTCCCACCCGATCGATCAGATCCAGGAGCAGTTGCGCCTGCTGATCGAGAAAGTTAAGGAAAAGCAGGAATATGAGCTGATCAACAACGCCGAATACGGTTTGCTGGCCAATGCCGCCAAACGGCAGCGGATCAAGACCCGCAAGGGCGCCCCTACTCCCGACGACCTCGACGAACTGATCTCCAAGGTCTGGAAAGAGCCGGCGTTTTTCCTCGCCCACCCCAAGGCCATCGCCGCTTTCGGCCGCGAATGCACCAAGCGCGGCGTTCCTCCGCCAACCGTCAATCTGTTCGGCACCCCGTTCCTGACCTGGCGCGGCCTGCCGCTGGTGCCCAGCGACAAGCTGGCGTTCAC
This sequence comes from Rhodospirillaceae bacterium, assembly GCA_013349665.1. Classification (GTDB taxonomy): domain Bacteria; phylum Pseudomonadota; class Alphaproteobacteria; order Rhodospirillales; family Magnetospirillaceae; genus DUZF01. Next base: position 16,013 of record DUZF01000029.1, read on the forward strand.
CGGCGAAGACAAGAAGGGCGGCGGCGGCAAGACCAATATCCTGCTGTTGCGCACCGGCGAAAAGAAACAGGGTGTCATCGGCCTGTTCCAGCCGGGGGTCCCGGGCGAAGTTTCGCCGTCGCTGTCTGTGCGCTTCATGGGCATCAATCGAAAGGCGATAGCTTCCTATCTTATTTCCCTTTATTGCTCGGCTGCCGTGCTGACCGAGGATGCCATCGGCGTGCTGGAGGATGTCGAGGTCAATCATTACTTTGACTACGACAAGAAGACGGCATGACCCGGCAACTTTCCCCGGCCCCGCCGGTCCCCGCGGCGTTGAATGAGCCGCCGGCCAGTTTTGCCGGGGCGCCGGATGCCAGATTGATCGCCCAACTGGCCAATGCCTTTTTCTCGGCGGGTCCGGGGCAATCGATGCCCTCCGCCGGCGTCGCTCCGCCGTCCGTGCCGCTGATCGAGGCGGCACCGACCGGGGGCTTCGTGCCACCGGGGGTGCCGGCGCCGCCCTCGGTCGGCGCCGTTGCCCCGGTTCCCCAGGTTCCGCAGGTGGGGCCATTGGCCGCCGCGCCGGCGGCGCCTCCCGGAAATCCGGCGGCCTTCCCACCGACGGTGATCCCCGGCGAAGCCGATCTGCGGGGCATCCTCCATCAGTTGGCGATCTCCCTGGTTCCGCCTGATCATGCCGGCGGCCCCCAGGCACCCGAGCCGCCCGCCGGACTACCGGAAAAATCCGTTCCGTCGCTGCCGTCGGTTCCTTCGGGTCCACCCGAGGATCTCCCCGCCGACAAGCTCTATTTTCTAGATGACGGCCATTCCCTTTCCTCCCGCGGCGAACCGACCGCCGGGATCGGCAGACGGATCGAGCCAAGCCCCCTGGGCATCGAACTGCGGCCCGAGCTGGTTCCCGATCTTCGCTCCACCGGCCAGGGCACAAGCCCGTTCGACGCCGCCTCGTTCCGCCGCGACTTCCCCATCCTGCAGGAAACGGTACATGGAAAACCCCTGGTGTGGCTGGACAACGCCGCCACCACCCAGAAGCCGCGATCGGTCATCGACCGGCTGTCCTATTATTACGAACATGAGAATTCCAACGTTCACCGGGCGGCCCACGCCCTGGCGGCCCGCTCCACCGACGCCTATGAGGCGTCGCGCGAGAAGGTCCGCCGTTTCCTTGGCGCCGGCTCGACCGAGGAAATCGTCTTCGTCCGCGGCGCCACCGAGGGCATCAACCTGATCGCCAAGGCCTGGGGCGGCCGCAACGTCAAGGACGGCGACGAGGTGGTGATCACCTGGCTGGAGCATCACGCCAACATTGTCCCGTGGCAGCAACTCTGCGCCCAGGTCGGCGCCCGTTTGCGTGTGGCTCCGGTGGACGACAGCGGCCAGATCATCCTCGAGGAGTACGAAAAACTCCTTTCCCCGCGCACCCGCCTGGTGTCGCTTACCCAGGTCTCCAACGCCCTGGGCACCGTCGCCCCGGCGGCCGAAATGGTGGCCATCGCCCGACGCCACGGGGCTTGCGTGCTGGTGGACGGCGCCCAGGCGGTTTCCCATATGCCGGTGGATGTCCAGGCGCTGGATTGCGACTTCTACGTCTTTTCCGGCCACAAGGTGTTCGGCCCCACCGGCATCGGCGCCGTTTACGGCCGGAAAGCCATCCTTGACGCCATGCCGCCCTGGCAGGGGGGCGGCAACATGATCGCCGATGTCACCTTCGAAAAAACGGTCTATCAGTCGGCCCCCGCCCGCTTCGAAGCCGGCACCGGCAACATCGCCGACGCCGTCGGATTGGGCGCCGCCATCGACTATGTCGAGGCCATCGGCATGCACAATATCGGCGCCTGGGAGCACGACCTGCTGAGCTACGGCACCCGCGGCCTGCTGACGGTGCCGGGACTGCGGCTGATCGGCCAGGCCAAGGAAAAAGCCGGAGTGCTGTCCTTTGTCATCGACGGATGCCGCACCGAGGATATCGGCAAGGCGCTTGACCGTGACGGAATCGCCGTGCGTTCGGGCCATCATTGCGCCCAGCCCATTTTACGCCGCTTCGGTGTGGAGGCGACGGTCCGGGCATCCCTGGCCCTTTACAACACCCTGGATGACATCGACGCCCTGGTGAACGCCTTGCTGCGGATCCAAAGCGGAAGAGGGAGCGCCAGATGACCGGAAGCCTGTCCAGGCAGCGGTCGCCCGCCGGCGACGGAATCGAGGCCAGTCATCATGACCGCTTCACCTGGGGGCTGGAGCCGATCGTTTCCGGTCTGCGCCTGTCTCGTGAAGTCGTCAATCGCACGCGCCGGCGGGTCCACCAGCGGGAATTGCCGTCCCGCGCATTGCTGGAAAGCATCATCGACGGGCTTTGCGCGGCGTTGTTCCCGACCCACTACGGAACCCACGATTTTACCGACGAGAGCGTCGACTATTTCGTCGGCAACATCCTCAACGAGACCCTGAACGCCCTGGTCGAACAGGTTCGCCGCAGCCTAATCCTGCAACCCGAGGGGGAGGCTCTGGACGATACCGCCCTGATGGCCGAGGCCTATTCCCTGACCAAAGCCTTCGCCGATGGCCTGCCGCAGATCCGCGCCCAGCTGACCTCCGATCTGCGGGCCGCCTACCAGGGTGACCCGGCGGCCACCAGCATCTCCGAGATCCTGCTTTGCTATCCCGGCATCACGGCGATCATCCATTACCGTCTTGCCCATGCGCTGTATTCCCTCGGGGCGCGCCTGGTGGCAAGACTGATCTCGGGCATCGCCCATTCCCGCACCGGCATCGACATCCATCCCGGAGCGGAGATCGGAGACAGCTTTTTCATTGACCACGGCACCGGCGTGGTCATCGGCGAGACCGCCATCATCGGCAGACATGTCCGCCTTTACCAGGCCGTGACCCTTGGCGCAAAGCGGTTCTCCGCCGACGAAACCGGCACGCTGGTGAAGGGACTGGCCCGCCACCCGATCCTGGAGGACAATGTCGTGGTCTATGCCGGCGCCACCATCCTCGGCCGGATCACCGTGGGTGCCGGTTCCACCATCGGCGGCAATGTCTGGCTGACCCATAGCGTTCCCCCGGAAAGCAATATCTCACAGGCGCGGTCGCAAAATTCCGGCACCCATTGACACGATGAAGACCGCTTGGCAGTGTCAGCCCGACAAATCCGGGCGGACAAGAAATGCTATCGGCAAAAGCAAAATACGGTTTGAAGGCGGCGTTGTATTTGGCCGAGCAGGAAGGTCTCGGGGGCGTTCTGGTGGCGGACATCGCCGAAACGCAAAAAATTCCCAAGAAATTTCTTGATTCAATATTACTTGAATTGAAGAACGTCGGACTTCTCGCCAGCAAGAAAGGTAAGGGCGGCGGCTATTTTCTGGCCAAACCAGCGGGGAAAGTGATGGTGGGGCAGATCGTCCGCATCCTCGACGGCCCCCTCGCCCTCATCCCCTGCGTCAGCCAGACCGCGTATCGCCCCTGCACGGATTGCGCCAGCGAGGCCGCCTGCCGGATCCGGCAGGTCATGCAACGGGTGCGAGATGCGACGGCCGAGATCCTTGACAACACCAGCCTGCTGGAACTGACCTCCAACAAGTCCATGCCGCAGGTTTTCAATTACGATATCTGACGTCTCGAAAGCTTATCCCAAAGCCAGATCAAGGTCTGCGATCAGGTCCTCGACGTCCTCAATTCCGACAGACAGACGGATCAGATTGTCGTCGATCCCCCGCGCCTTTTTCTGCTCGGGCGGCAAGGCACCATGGCTCATCTTGGAGGGATAGCCCACCAGGCTCTCAATTCCGCCCAGGCTTTCGGCCAAGGTAAAAACCCGGAAGCGTTCGAGGATCGCCACCGTCTCCGCTTCGCCACCGTCGATATAGACCGAAACGATCCCCCCGCCATTGCGCATCTGGCGAACCGCGAGATGATGCTGGGGATGATTGACCAGGCCTGGATAGATAACCCGGCGGGCCCTCGGGTGTTGTTCCAGATGCCGGGCCACCGCCAGCGCATTGCCGGCATGGCGCTCCATGCGCAAGGGCAGGGTCTTCAGTCCGCGCAGAGCGAGAAAACTGGAGAAAGGGTCGAGAATGGCACCGGTGGCGTTTTGCAGAAAGGCCAGTCTCTGGATCAGATCCGCATCGTCACCGGCAATGATGGCGCCGCCGACGAGATCCGAATGCCCGCCGATATACTTGGTGACCGAATGGATCACCAGATCAAAGCCATGCCTCAACGGCCACTGGACCGCCGGCGAGGCGAAGGTGTTGTCAGCCACGGCAAGGACATGGCGCCGACGGGCAATCTCGCCGACAGCCTCGAGATCGGCCAGCTTGAGCAGGGGATTGCCGGGGGTTTCGATCCAGATCATCCCCGTGCGCGGCGTGATCGCCCGCTCGATCGCCGCCGGATCGGCGGCATCCACATGGGTAACCGCCAAATTGGCCGATTCGGACCTGACCCGGTGGAACAAACGCCAGGTGCCGCCGTAAATATCGTCAGACGCGACTATATGGCTGCCGTGCTCCAACAACTCCAGAATAACGGCCTCAGCAGCTAAACCGGACGCGAAGGCAAAGGCGGCCGCCCCGCCCTCCAACTCAGCCAGAGCCGACTCGAAGGCGGAGCGCGTCGGGTTGCACGAACGGGAATATTCAAAGCCCAGATGATGGCCTGGCGACGATTGCGCGAAGGTCGAGGTCGCATAAATCGGAGGGATGACCGCCCCGGTGGCTGGATCAGCGATCTGTCGGCCGTGGATCGCACGCGTGGACAGACCTGAGGGTGTGCCTGTGGGCTTGGTCATGAGCATTCAGCCTTCCAATCAACAAACTCATCTTGCTAGCTTTAAATCTATTTTTCTAGTGGTTTAATAATCTGATGCGATACCAAAGGGGCCCACCCACCAAACGACCAGCCTCCAACCACGGAAAATCCTGAACTCACTAATGATGACGACGAGCAACAAACATCAATTGACAGAGGGTGTCGCCTCATATATCTAGTAATTAGATAGACTTTATCGAAATGATATGATGGAGACGCCTCGGATGCGGTACGCCGAGCAGAACGACGCCTCAAAGCAAGCGACGGCCTTCCTCCTGGTCGTCCTTTTGCACTTCGGCATCGTCTACGCCCTGGTTACCGGACTCGGGCGGCAGGCCATCGAGGTCATCCGCGGCCCGATCGAGACCAGGATCATCGACGACATCAAAGCACCGCCACCGG
>DUZF01000030.1 GCA_013349665.1 Rhodospirillaceae bacterium
CCGAAGGCCATGGCGATGGCCAGCGGCCAACCGAGATAAAGGATCAGGTCCGAGGTTTTCGACGCCTGCTTGGCGAAATAGTCGGCTTCGCTCAGCACATCCAGCTTGAGCCGCGGATCGCTCTCGACAGCGGCCTTGAGACGGGCCAGGGCGTCGGCGCCGTCCAGGCGCACCCGGATGGTCTGGAAATAGTTGTCGCGCTTGAACAGGCTCTGCACCACCGCCGCATCCGCCCATAATTCGGATTCCAGCACACTGCCGCCGGCATCGAACACCCCGACCACGGTCCATTGACTGGTGCCGAAGCGGAGGCTCTGGCCGAGACCGAAGCCGTCGAACTCCCCCAGCAGCCCTTTGCCGACGATGATCTCGTTCAAGCCGGGCCGGAACATCCGGCCCGCGGCGATATGGAACTCGCGGCGCAGCGCCATGCCTTGCGGCCCCAGGCCGCGCAGCGGCAGATTGGCCTTGGTGTGACTGGCTTTTTTAATGCCGTCCACCACCAGATAGAGTTCGCCGGAAACCAGCGGCTGGCCATTGTCGCGGGCCACCCCGGGGGCCTCTTCGATCAGGCGCAGCTGGTCCCGCGCCACCGCGCTGTTGATCTCGGATTCCGAACCGGGGCGCAGCAGGACGGCGATCTCCGGCGAGCCGGTGCCGCTGATGGTGTGGCGAAAGCCGTTGGCCATGGCGAGAAACGCCAGCAACACCGCCACCACCAGGGAAATCGCCACCACCGTCGACAGGGACATCCAGAAGCGCGCCGGCAGGCTTTTCAGGTTGATGCGAATGACCGCCAGGGTCTGCAGCAGCACCGGAGGCATGGCCATCAACTCCGGCCCAGGGCGGTAACGATGTCCAGCCGCATAGCCTTCCAGGCCGGCAGGATGCCGGTGCAGAAGCCGAGCCCTGTCATCAGAGCCAAGGCGGTGGCGAGGATCCCCGGCGTCATCGTCAGACCCTGCACGAAATCGCCGAGCGCATGGCCCAGCAGCCCCACCGACACGGTGGCGACGGCGATGCCGGGAATTCCGCCGGCGAAGGACAGCAGCAGCGATTCTCCCAGCACCAGCAGCAGGATCCGCCGTGCCGGAAAGCCCAGGCTTTTCATCACGCCGATTTCGCGGGTGCGCTCGCGGATGGCCATGACCATGGTATTGCCGACGATCATCAGGATGGTGATGAATGCCGCCCCCACCACCAGGGTGACGATCATGGCGATATCGCCGAATTGGGCGGCGAAGGCCTTGTTGAAGGCCTTGGCGGTATCGGTGGCGGTCTCCGCCGGGGAATTGGCGAACATGGCGTCGATCGCCCGCCCCACCTGTTCGTTCATCGCCGGATTGTCGACGGTCAGCACCACCAGGCCGATGGTGTCGCGGCCGAAGGAGACGCTTTCGTCGAAATAGGCGTGGTTGAACAGCACGGCATTGGTGCTGACATTGGGATCGGCGACGGTGTACAGGCCGATGATGGTGAAATCCCAGCTGTGCGAGCCGTTGCTTTTCTGGGAATAGATATTGCTCGACAGCGGCACCCGGTCGCCGATCTTCCAGCCCCATTTGAGCGCCGCCGCCTCGCCCACCAGCAGGCCGTCACGGCGGCCGAGCCAGTCCTTGCGGGCGGCGTCGTCAATTTGCAGTTCCGGATGGGTGGCGAGCCAGCTTTCCGGCTCGACGGCGAAGGTGAACAGCTGGTTTTTCGGATCCTGGTAATAGCCGCCGAACCAGTTGGCGTAACTGACCGCCCGCACGCCGGGCACCGCCCGGATGCGCTCGACATAGGCCACCGGCAGGGACTGGGTGAAGTTGATCTTGTTGACGGTGACCAGGCGGTCGTCGGCGATCTTGATGTTTTCGCCGGAAAACACATGCCGCACGGCGCCCAGCATGCCGAAGATCAGGAAGGCGATGAAAATGGAAAAGATCAGCAGTCCGGCCCGCAACCGGCGACGCGTCAGATTTTTGCGGATCAGGGTGAAATCATTCATGGGGCGGTGGTCCGCTCGGCGAACCGGCCCTTGTCCAGATGCAGCACGCGCGAGGCGAATTTCGCCGCCTCCGGATCATGGGTGACCATGACGATGGTTTTGCCCAGATCGCGGTTCAGCAATTGCAGCACCGACAGGATTTCATTGGCGGTGTCGCGATCGAGGTCGCCGGTGGGCTCGTCGCACAGCAGCAGCGGCGGATCGGAGACGATGGCCCGGGCGATCGCCGTCCTTTGCTGCTGGCCGCCGGACATTTCCCGCGGCGTATGATTGGCGCGGTCAGCCAATTCGACGATTTTCAGCGCCGTCTCGACATTGCGGCGCCGCGCGCGGCTGTCGAGACGGGTCAGCAGCAACGGCAGCTCGACATTCTGCGCCGCGGTCAGCATCGGCATCAGATTGTAGAACTGGAAGATGAAGCCGATATGGGTGCCGCGCCAGCGGGCCAGTTCGCCTTCCGACAGGCTGTCGATGCGTTGCCCCTGGATGCGGATTTCGCCGGCGGTGGGACGGTCGATGGCCCCCAGCAGGTTGAGCAAGGTGGTCTTGCCCGATCCCGACGGCCCCATCAAGGCGACGAAGTCGCCCCGCGGAACGGTGAAATCGAGATGGTCGAAAATGCTGATGGTGTCCTTGCCCTTGACGAAGCGCTTGGCCACCCCCGACAACTCGATGATGTTGTCGCTCATCAGTTTCGCCCTCCCACTTCGGCACCGGCGAGGAATGTCACCTTGGCCGCCATGTCCGGCAATATCCGGGGATCCTTGGCCAGCAGGGCGATACGGACCTTGATGGTCGCCTTGTCACGGTTGGCGGTGGGCACGACGGCGATGACTTCCGCCGGAATGGCCCAGTCGGGATAGGCGTCGAGGACGGCCCGCACCCGCTGCTTCGGCGCCACCCGGTGGATGAAGGCCTCGTTGACGTCCACTTCGATCTCCAGGCTGTCCATGTCGACGATGGTGCAGACGCCGGTGCGGGTAAAGCCGCCGCCGGCCGACAATGGCGAGATGATTTCCCCCATCTGCGCCGACCGGTCCACCACCATGCCGGCGAAGGGGGCGCGGATATGATGCTTGTCGATGGTCTGTTCGCTGCGCCGCACCTCGCTGTCGGCCAGCGCCAGATCCGCCTCGGCCTTGGCCAGTTGCGCCTTCAGCATGTCGGCATGGGCCTGGTTGCGGGTCAGGTCGGCCTGGCTGGCGAAATCCCGGGCCTGCAGATTGCGCGTCCGCTCGAGGATCCGCTGGGCATCCTTGAGGTCGGCGGCGGCGCTTTCGATCGCCGCCCTGGCCGACAGAACCCTGGCCTTGGCGCTGGCGAGGTCGATTTCCGCCAAGCTGCTGTCGAGGCGGGCGAGTTCCTGACCGGCCTCCACCGCCATCCCCTCCTCAACCGGCACGGCGATGATCTTGCCGGTGATCTCGGCGGCCACCGTCGCCTTGCGCCTGGCCACCACATAACCGGACGCCACCAGCCCGCTGGGCGCCGCGGGCTCGGCCACCGGCGCCGGCGGTTTGGCCGGCGGAGCTTCAGCCAGGGCCTTCGGCGTCTCCGGCCGATGCAACTGGGACAGCGACGCCCAGGCGGCGAGCGCGGCCAGGAACACCGTCAGCAGCAGCGGCAACCGCCAGCGGCGGCGGCGGCCTTCGGCGACCACCTCTGCCGGGTCGATGCGCAAAGACCGCAGAAGTCTGGCTTTTTCGTCACTCATCAACCGTACCTATCACTTCGCTTGGTATTACCTAGCCTGGATTCCCTTGTCCGACAACCGGTCGGTTGACAGCATCACCGTTACAATTCTTTACATTTCATCACCGACCCCTTCATCGGAACTTCCCCTTACCTGTGCCAAAGTACGAGCCTTTGGAGGTTTGCCCATGCGTTCCGCTGTTTCCGCCCTCGCCCTTTGCCTGTCGGCATCCGTCGCCGGCGCCGCCCCCGCCGACTATCGTTTCGAAGCGCCCGAGCCGCATGTCAAGGCCGGCCCGGAAGCGGTGGTGACGGTGAAGCTGCTGCACCTGCCCGACAAACAGCCGGTCAAGGACGCGGTGATCTTCGCCCCCCGGATGGAAATGCCGATGGATGGCATGGCCCCCATGGCCACCAGCCTGACCCCGGTCAAGAGCGACATTCCCGGCGAATACCGCTTCAAGGCCGACCTGTCGATGGCGGGTGGCTGGACCCTCAAACTGTCGGCCAAGGTGCAGGGCGAAGCCGGCACGGTCAGCGGCGCGGTGCCGTTCATGGCGATGCCCTGATGTCCCTGGCCGCGACGTTCGGCGGGTTTCTCGCCATCTTTACCCTGTTGTCGGCATTGCCGGCGCAAGCCATGGACCATGCAACCGGGGGCACCGGGGTCGCCGATCTCGACGAGCTGATCGCCATCGCCAGGCAGATGAACCCGGAACTGGCGATGGCGGCGCTGGAGGACGATGCCGTGGCGGCCCGGGTCGCCGGCGCCGACACCCTGCCCGACCCGACCCTGGTCTGGCAGGCGATGGACATTCCGCGAAGCGACGCCACCGGCCTGCCCGCCCGCCTGCCGCGCACCGACAAGCTGTTCGTCCGCCAGCAGGTCCCGCTCTGGGGAAAACGTGACCTCAAGCGCGAGATGGCGGAAGCGGACAGCCGCAAAGCGGTCATACTGCATCGCCTGGTGGAAATCGAACTGATCGCCCGCCTGAAGACCGCCTATGCCGATTACCATCAGGCCCATCAGGCCATGGACATCGACCGCGACCTTCTGCCGCGCCTGGACAGCATCGCCAAACTGGCCCGCGCCCGCTACATGCAGGGCGTCGGCCGCCAGCAGGAAGCGACCGGGGCGGAAATCGAACGCACCCAACTGGCGGCCGAACTGGCCGCCGTCGAGGTGACGCGGCACAAAGCCAGGATCCGCATCAACGGCCTGCTGGGCCGGGCTCCGGAAACCCCGGTTGCCGAAACCCCGCGTCTGCGGCCGGTGCCGGCGGACCTCGATCTCGCCGCCCTGACGGAGACCGCCTTGCGCCGCAATCCCCAGCTGCTGGCCGAGGACGCCGGCATCCAGGCGGCGCAGGCTGGCCAGGAACTGGCCGAGAAGGGCTGGTATCCGGACCTCGGGGTGAGCCTCGGCGTGGTCAAGGCCAATGGCCGCTTCGACGGCTATGAAGCTATGCTGGAGGTCAACATTCCCCTCCAGGGCGGACTGCGCGAGGCCGAAATCGGCCAGGCCAAGGCCGAATCCGGCAAGGCGCGGACGCGCCGGCGGCTGCAGGAACTGGCCATCGGCAATGCCCTGGCGGAAGCCTATTGGAGCCTGCGGGCGGCGCGCAACACCGAACGGCTGATCAGCGAGACGGCGCTGCCGCAGGCGCAGATCGGCTTCGACAGCGCGGTCCGCGCCTATGGGGTGGGCAAGGGCGAGTTCATCATGGTGCTGAGCGCCGAACAGCAACTGCGCAGAAGCCAGATCGACCTCCTGAAAGCCCAGTTGGACCAGCAGATGCAGTTGGCGGAGATTGAAAAGCTGGCGGGGGGCGATCTGTGAGCGCCGCCGGCAAGGGGCTGGCCGCCGCCGGCATCGCTCTGGCCTTGGGCGCCGGTTATTGGCTGGGCGCCACCGGCCGCCCACCACCACCGCCGCCGCCGGCTGTCCAGACCGCGGCGCCGGCACGGACGGTGATCTATTACAAGGATCCCGGCGGCAAGGCAGAATTCTCACCGGACCCGAAGAAGGACGGGCAGGGCCGAGACTTTCTTCCCGTCTACGCCGACGAGGAGCCGCAGGCAATGCCGGCGGCGGTGGCGGAACCGCCGAAGGGCAAAGGCCGCATCCTCTATTATCGCAACCCCATGGGGCTGGCCGACACCTCGCCGGTACCGAAGAAGGATTCCATGGGGATGGACTATGTCCCGGTCTTTGAAGGCGACGACGACGGCGGTCCGAGCGTGCGGGTGTCCATCGACAAGGTGCAGAAACTGGGGGTGCGCACCGAGGCCGCCCAGCTCAGGCTGCTGACCCGCACCGTCAGGGCTGTCGGCACCATGCAGGTGGACGAACGCCTGCAGGTGGTGGTGGCGCCGAAATTCGAAGGCTATGTCGAGCGCCTGAGGGTCAGCGCCACCGGCGACGCGGTCCGCAAGGGCGACATCCTGATGGACATCTACAGCCCCGATCTGGTGCTCGCCCAGGAGGAATATCTGGCGGCGAAGAAAGCCCTCGACGCCTTGCCCGCGGACGCCGGCGGGGATGCCCGCGAGGCCGCCCGCGACCTGGTTACCGGGGCGCTGTCGCGGCTGCGCAACTGGGATATTCCGCAAGGCGATCTGGACCGCCTGAAGCGCAGCGGGGTGGCGTCGCGCACCCTGGCGCTGGCCTCGCCGGCCACCGGCACGGTCTTGGAAAAGACCGTGCTGCAGGGCCAGCGGATCATGCCCGGCGAACCCCTCTATCGCATCGCCGACCTGTCCAGCCTGTGGCTGATCGCCGATGTTTCCGAGCAGGACCTGGCCGTCATCCGCCTCGGCCAGACCGCCAGGGCCACCTTCAACGCTTTGCCGGAGACCACCTTCACCGGCAAGGTGACCTTCATCTATCCGACCCTGTCCGCCGAAACCCGCACCGCCAAGGTGCGCATCGAATTGCCGAACCCCGAGGGCAAACTCAAACCGGCCTTCTACGGAACCGTGGACATCGCCACCACCGGCGACGCCCATGAGGTGGTGGCGATCCCCGACTCGGCGCTGCTCGACTCCGGCACCCGCAAGGTGGTGCTGGTGGAACGCGGCGAAGGCCGGTACGAACCGCGGGAGGTCAAGACCGGCATGCGGGCCGACGGCTGGATCGCCGTCCTCGAGGGCCTGTCGGCCGGCGAACGGGTGGTGGTGTCGGCGAATTTCCTGATCGACGCCGAAAGCAATCTGCGCGCCGCCCTGCAAAGCTTCCAGCCGCATTGACCGCGCCATGATCGCCAAACTCATCGCCTGGTCGGTGCGCAATCTGGTCCTGGTCCTGCTGGTCACCCTGCTGGTCTCCGCCGCCGGCGTCTACGCCACGCTGAACCTGCCCCTGGATGCCCTGCCCGACCTCTCCGACACGCAGGTGATCCTCTACACCGATTACCCCGGCCAGGCGCCCCAGGTGGTCGAGGACCAGGTCACCTATCCGCTGACCACCGCCATGCTCAGCGTCCCCCGCTCGAAGGTCGTGCGCGGTTTCTCGTCCTTCGGCACCTCCTTCGTCTATGTGGTGTTCGAAGACGGCACCGATGTCTACTGGGCCCGCTCGCGGGTCCTGGAATATCTCAGTTTCGCCACCAAACGCCTGCCGCCGGGGGTGGTACCGTCGCTCGGTCCGGACGCCACCGGCGTCGGCTGGGTCTTCCAATATGTGGTGCTGGCCAAGGAAAAGACCCTGGCCGAGTTGCGCAGCATCCAGGACTGGTATCTGCGCTACCAGCTGGCCAAGGCCGAAGGCGTCGCCGAGGTGGCCAGTGTCGGCGGCTTCGTCCAGCAATACCAGGTGATCGTCGATCCCCAGCGCCTGCAGGCCTACAATATCCCCCTGGACCGGGTGACCGCCGCCATCCGCGCCAGCAATACCGATGTCGGCGGCCGCGTCGTCGAACTGGCGGAAACCGAATTCATCGTGCGCGGCCGCGGCTATCTGCGCGACAAGGCCGATATCGGGCAGATCGTGCTGAAGGCCGATAAAGGCGTGCCGGTGCTGCTGGCCGATGTCGCCCGGATCGAACTGGGGCCGGACGAGCGGCGCGGCGTCGGCGAACTCAACGGCGAAGGCGAGGCGGTCAGCGGCATCGCCGTGCAGCGCTATGGCCAGAACGCGCTGGCGGTGATCCGCAACGTCAAGGACAAGATCGCCGAAATCGCCGGCGGCCTGCCGCCCGGCGTCACCATCGAACCGGTCTACGACCGCTCGGACCTGATCCTGCGGGCGGTAGAAACCCTCAAGCACACGCTGCTCGAGGAAAGCCTGATCGTCGCCGCCGTCTGCCTGCTGTTCCTGTTGCATCTGCGCTCGGCCCTGGTGGCCATCCTGATGCTGCCGGTGGGTGTGCTGATCGCGCTTACCGTCATGCAGGGCCTGGGACTGACCTCCAACATCATGAGCCTGGGCGGCATCGCCATCGCCGTCGGCGCCATGGTGGACGCCGCCATCGTCATGATCGAGAACGCCCACAAACATCTCGAGCGGCTGCCGCCCGGCGGCTCGCGCCGCGATGCGCTGGTGGCGGCAGCGGTCGAGGTCGGGCCGTCGCTGTTCTTCGGCCTGCTGATCATCACCGTCTCGTTCCTGCCGGTATTCACCCTGGAGGCGCAGGAAGGCCGGCTGTTCAAGCCGCTGGCCTATACCAAGACCTTCTCCATGGCCGCCGCCGCGGTCCTGTCGGTGACGCTGGTGCCGGCCCTGATGGTGCTGTTCATCCGCGGCAAAATCCCCAGTGAACGGCAAAACCCCCTCAACCGGCTGCTGATTTGGGCCTACCGGCCGGTAATCCGCACGGTACTGCGCTGGAAATCGGCAACCATCGTCGTCGCCCTGGCGGTTCTCGGTCTGTCGGTCTACCCGATCCTCAAGGTCGGCAGCGAATTCATGCCGACGCTCAACGAAGGCACCCTGCTCTACATGCCGACCACCCTGCCCGGGCTGTCCATCACCAAAGCCACCGAGATGCTGCAGACCCAGGACAAGATCATCCGCAGCTTTCCGGAAGTGGCGACGGTTTTCGGCAAGGCCGGCCGCGCCGACACCGCCACCGATCCGGCGCCGACGGAAATGTTCGAGACGGTGATCAACCTCAAACCCGAGGACCGCTGGCGCCCGGGCATGACCCTGGACAAACTGATTGGCGAGTTGGACCAGGCACTGCGGATGCCGGGGGTCAGCAACGCCTGGACGATGCCGCTCAGGGCCCGCATCGACATGCTGTCGACGGGAATCCGCACACCGGTCGGCGTCAAGGTGTTCGGCAAGGATCTGCACGAGATCGAAACCCTGGCCAAACGCATCGAACAGGTGGTGAAGGCGGTGCCGGGCACCACCAGCGCCTATGCCGAACGCATCGGCGGCGGCTACTACCTGGAAATCACCCCGGACCGCCTGGCACTGGCCCGCTACGGCCTGACCATCGGCACGCTGCAGGAGGTCATTCTCACCGCGCTGGGCGGCGAGACCGTGACCACCACCGTCGAAGGCCGCGAAAGATACACCGTCAATGTCCGCTATCCGCGGGAATTCCGCAGCGATCCGCAAGCCATCGCCACCCGCGTGCTGGTCCCCACCATGGACGGCCTGCATATTCCGCTGGGTCAGCTGGCAAGTATCCGCCTGACCCAGGGGCCGGCCACCATCCGCACCGAGAACGCCATGCTGTCGGCCTATGTCTATGTCGACATCCGCGACCGCGACATCGGTGGCTATGTCGCCGATGCCCGCCAGGCGGTGCAGCAGCAGGTGACCATGCCACCCGGCTATTTCGTCACCTGGAGCGGCCAGTTCGAATACATGGAACGGGCCAAGGAAAAACTGAAGTTCGTCTTGCCGGTGACGATTTCCGTCATATTCTTGCTGCTGTACCTTAATTTCAAACGACTGACTGAAACCTTGATCGTCATGCTGTCTCTGCCCTTCGCCCTGGTCGGCGGCTTATGGCTGATGTGGTGGATGGACTTCAACATGAGCGTCGCCGTGGCCGTCGGCTTCATCGCCCTGGCCGGTGTGGCGGCGGAAACCGGCGTCGTCATGCTGATCTATCTCGACCATGCTCTGAACGCCATGCTGGCCGAACGCCGGGCCGCCGGTCAGCCGCCGACGCGGGCGGATCTCTATGCCGCCGTCATGGACGGGGCGGTGGAACGGGTGCGGCCGAAGATGATGACGGTGGTGGCGATCATGGCCGGGCTGCTGCCCATCCTGTGGAGCAGCGGCACCGGATCGGAGGTGATGCGCCGCATCGCCGTGCCGATGGTCGGCGGCATGGTGTCGTCGACGGTGCTCACCCTGGTGGTGATCCCCGTCGTCTATACCCTGGTCAAACAGCTCACGCTGCTGAAGGATCGCTGAATGTCCATCCGCACAAGGACCATCCTGCTGCTGCTGGTCGGCCTGACGGTGTCGCATATCGGCAGCATGCTGGTCTATTCCGCCGACCACCCGCATCACGACGACCTCACCGGTCTGATCCTCTCGACCCTGGTGATGGTGGCGGCCACGCTGATCATCGGCTATTGGGCGACCGGCTGGATCACCGCCCCCTTGGCCGCCTTCGCCCAGGCCGCCGAGCGGCTGGGACGCGATGTGGCGGCGCCGCCCCTGGCCGAGGACGGCCCGGCCGAGGTGCTGGCGGCGTCCAAGGCCTTCAACCGTATGCAGGAACGCGTCAACAGCTTCGTCGAGGACCGCCTGCAGATGCTGGCCGCCATTTCCCACGACCTCAGGACGCCGATCACGCGGCTCCGGCTGCGGACCGAGCAACTGCCCATCGACGCGCTGCAACAGGGGAAAATGCTGGCCGATCTCGACGAGATGGAGCAGATGGTCACCGCCAACCTCAACTTCGCCCGCGATGAATCCTCGGTCGAAGCCAGCCAGACCGTCGATCTGGCGGCGCTGCTGCAGACCATCTGCGACGAGGCCGCCGATATCGGACGCGAGGCCGAGTTTGACTGGCAGGTCCGGCTGCCCTTCGGCGGGCGGCCGCAGGCGCTGAAACGGCTGTTCGCCAATCTGGTCGAGAACGCCACCCGTTACGGCGAAAGGGCCAGGGTCAGCGCCACCAACCATGGCGAGACGATGGAGGTGGTGATCGACGACGACGGTCCCGGCATCCCCGAAACGCAGCTGAAATCCGTCTTCCGACCGTTCACCCGTCTCGAGCAGTCGCGCAATCTGCAAACCGGCGGCATCGGCCTGGGGCTGGCCAATGCCCGCACCATCGCCCGCGCCCATGGCGGCGACGTGGTTCTGGAAAACCGCCCCGGGGGAGGACTGCGCGCCATCGTCCGCCTGCCGGCGGACCATCTTGCCAAGGGATGACCGGCATGGCGCAGACACCGCATGTGCTGATTGTCGACGACGATCCGGAGATCCGCCAGCTGGTCGGCCAGTTCCTCACCCAGCACGGCTTTCGCGTCAGCGGCGCCGCCGACGGTCCGGCGATGCGCCGGATCCTGGCCGCCGACACCGCCGATCTGGTGGTGCTCGATATCATGCTGCCGGGCGAGGACGGCTTTTCGCTGTGCCGGCAGTTGCGCGGCGGTTCCAAGGTGCCGGTGATTTTCCTCACCGCCGCGGGTGACGAGACCGACCGCGTGGTGGGGCTGGAACTGGGCGCCGACGACTATCTCGGCAAGCCGTTCAGCACCCGCGAGCTGCTGGCCCGCATCCGCGCGGTGCTGCGCCGCACCACCGCGACGCCGTCGGCCGAGGACCAGAAGCCGCGCCCGACCTGCCTGGTGTTTTCCGGCTGGCGACTGGACACCGGGAAGCGACAGCTGTACTCGCCGGAGGGCATTCTGGTGGCGCTCAGCGGCGGCGAATTCGACCTCCTGACCGCCTTCCTCGACAACCCCCATGTCGTTCTCACCCGCGATCAACTGCTCGACCTGACTCGCGGACGCATTGCCGGACCATTCGACCGCACCATCGACGTGCAAGTCGGCCGAATCCGCCGGAAAATCGAAGGCGATCCGAAGAGCCCTTCGCTGATCAAAACCGTCAGAGGCGGCGGCTATATTCTGACGAGTGATGTCGACAGCCTTTGTTAAAAGACTTAAAATCTGATCATGACCAAAGAAAAACAAACGGTCGCCTTTTACGCTGTCCTGGCCGTCATCGGATGGTCTTTGCTGGTTCTCGCTTCTTTGTTGTGGAACCTGCATCAGGCGCGGGATTCGGCTTACGCCCTGGCTCGCAATGAGGCGGGCGCCAATATCGAAAAGGATTTGGCGTTTCGCCGCTGGGTCACCGCCCATGGCGGCGTTTACGTCCCGGTGGACGAACGGACCCCGCCCAACCCCTATCTGCGGGTGCCCAACCGCGATTTCGACGGCCCCGGCGGCGTCCGCCTGACGCTGATGAACCCGGCTTACGCGCTGCGCCAGATGCAGCAGCAGTTCGGCGGCGGCCAGGGGGTCAGCGGCCATATCACCAGCCTGCTGCCGATCAATCCGTCCAATGCGCCGGACGCCTGGGAGCACCAGGCGCTGGAGGCCTTCCAAGGCGGCCAGACGGAGGTCATGGAAATCAACGAGATCGGCGGCCGGCCGTATCTGCGGATGATGCGCGCCATGAAGGTGGAAAAGGGCTGCCTCAAATGCCACGCGGAACAAGGCTACAAGGAGGGCGACGTGCGGGGCGGCCTGGCCGCCTCGGTCGACCTGCAGCCGTTTCTGGCCGGTCTCAGGGATGACAGCCGGGCGCTGGCCGGCTCGCATGGCGGCGCCTGGCTGATCGGCATGCTGGCGATCGGGCTGGTGGGCAGCCGTGCCGGCCGTCGCCTGGACGAACGCCGCGAGGCCGATGAACGGCGGCGTCTTACCGCCAATGTCTTCGAATTCGCCCAGGAAGGCATCGTCATCACCGACCCCGAGGCAAACATTCTCGAGGTGAACGCCAGTTTCACCAACATTACCGGCTACCGCCGCGACGAGGTGCTGGGCCGCAACCCCAGCCTGCTGTCCTCCGGCCGTCATGACCAGCAGTTCTATGACGACATGTGGAAATGCGTCAAACGCAATGGGTTCTGGCGCGGCGAAATCTGGAACCGCCGGAAAGGCGGCGAATCCTATGCGGGATTGCTGACGGTGTCTTCGGTCACCAACGCCGCCGGCGCCGTTACCCATTATGTCGGCACCTTCGCCGACATCAGCCAGATCAAGACGCAACAGGCCCGCCTCGACTCTCTCATCCATTACGACGCGCTGACCCAACTGCCCAACCGCGTGCTGATGGCCGACCGCCTGTCGCAGGCGGTGGCACGATCAAAACGTCGGGAATCGCTGCTGATCGTTGGCTTCCTTGACCTCGACGGCTTCAAAGCGGTCAACGACAGCTTTGGCCGCGCCATCGGCGATAAACTGCTGGTGCAGGTTGCCGACCGCCTGAAGGGCCTGATCCGCGGCGACGACACCGTGGCCCGCCTGGGCGGCGACGAGTTCGTCCTGGTGCTGAGCGGCCTCGACACGTTGCAGGAATGCGACAGGGCGCTCAATCGCATCCTCGCCTCCGTCGCCGCGCCCTATCTGATCGACGGCCATGAGGCGGTGCTGTCGGCCAGCATGGGGGTGACCCTGTTCCCCAATGACGGCAGCGACCCGGACACCCTGGTCCGCCACGCCGATCATGCCATGTATGCCGCCAAGCAGGCGGGCCGCAACCGCTACCATCTGTTCGACCCCGAGCAGGACCGCCGGGTGCATGCCCATCACGAGGCGTTTACCCGCATCCAGGAGGCGCTCGTTGCTGAGGAGTTCCGCCTGTATTTCCAACCCAAGGTGAATATGCGCACCGGCAAGGTCGCCGGCGCTGAAGCGCTGATCCGCTGGGCCCATCCCGAACGCGGCCTGCTGCCGCCGGCTGATTTCCTGCCGCTGATCGACGATACCGAACTCGCGGTGCCGCTGGGCGAATGGGTGATCGGAACGGCGCTCAGGCAGATGGAGGAATGGCGCCGCCTTGGCCTCAACCTGCCGGTCAGCGTCAATATCGCCGCCCGTCACCTGCAATGCGGCGACTTTGTCGAGCGGCTGCGTCGCATCCTCGCCCAGCACGACGGCGGCCTGGCGCCATTGCTGGAATTCGAGGTGCTGGAAACCACAGCATTGGAAAACATCTCGGCGGTCGGCGCGCTGATCGGCGAATGCCGCGATCTGGGGGTGGAATTTTCCCTCGACGATTTCGGCACCGGCTACTCCTCGCTCAGCTATCTGAAACGCCTGCCGGCGCAGACCTTGAAAATCGACCAGAGCTTCGTGCGCACCCTGCTGGTGGATCTGGAGGATCTGGCCATCGTCGAAGGCGTGGTCAGCCTGACCAAGGCCTTCAACCGGCAGGTCATCGCCGAAGGCGTGGAATCCGCCGAGCACGGCATCGCCCTTCTGCAGCTTGGCTGCGACCGCGCCCAGGGCTATGGCATTGCCCGACCGATGCCGGCCGAGGATCTGCCGGCCTGGATCACCGCCTGGCAACCCGATCCGCGCTGGTCCGATCCACAGTCGACGCAATTGCAGCGCGAGGATTTCCCGCTTCTGGCAACGGCGGTGGAGCACAACGGCTGGGTCGCCGGCATCGCCGCCTTCCTGCGCGCCGGCGGCGGCGACCTGCCGCCGCCGCTGGAGCCTCGGTCCTGCCGCTTCGCCCACTGGTATGATGCCGCCGGCCAGGCGAAATACGGCCATCTCGACAGTGTTCGCGCCCTTCTGCCGCTGCATGACGACCTGCACCGGCTGGGCACCCGGCTCCTCGCCCTGGCGGCAGACGGGAAGCAACAGGATGCAGTTGACCGGCTTGACCAACTTTTGGCCGGCCGCGACGCCCTGATCGTCGCGCTGGAAGCCGCGAAACAGCAGATTATAGGGCTCTATCGGGCGCCAACGAGGCTTAATTAGCTAGATTACCAGGATAGCTTTCTACCCTAAATTACCTGACCCCCCGACTCTGCATTGCTGCAATGCAACATAAAACGCTTGCACCGCGAAAAATATCCGGTATGCTCCTGGCTGACTGTTGCTGAGGCAGCAGTCATTTCTTGGACGTTTCCTCCCTAAACTTGGGCCGTGTCTTCGGACACGGCCTTTTTTCTTGGAAATCCGCCACTTTCCGAGGGACAAGTCCAAGGCCGCTATGGAGCGCCCTATGGAGCCCGCTATGGAGGTTCCGGCCCAGGGCTGCGTCCGGCGGCCCTGGCGGCCTGTCCAGCACCGCGACCGCAATGCCGCCGAGGCCTTGTCCAAGCCCCCGACGACCGGAACTGCCAGTTCCGGATGCGCAAGCGTCCAGACGAAGCTCCAACCACGGCCGCCGCAGGCGGCCAAGGCCTTGATTTCGGCCGCAAAGCGGCCGATCTTCGACCCGTCTTCGCCGGGTCTCAGGATGCGGGTAAGATAGATAAGAAGAGACGAAAAAAAAGATCAACGATATCAACAAGATGCGAGAAACCAACCGGAACCCCCAGTTCCGGGTCACCCGGAACCCCCAGTTCCGGGTTCCTTTTGTTCCGTTTCGAGCAAAACAGCCACGGTGATCCGTTCCGGGATACCGGATCTACAAGATCCTGGTATCCGGAACTGGAGTTCCGGTCGAACCGGAACCGGAGGCAGCCATGAAGGACAGGGGAGCGACGCGGGAAGCCAGGACAGAGGCCGATTTCCAGAGGAGGGAGCTCGAGATGAAGGCAGAGGATCGAGACAGGGGAAAGGCGGAGGAGGAGGCCAGGAAGAACCATGGCTTCGTCCAGGTCTACGCCAAGGGCTGGTCGATGCTCGAAAGCCTCATGAAGGTGTCGCCGGGCGCCGCCCAGCTCTACGTCCTGCTCGCCAAGAACGTCGACGAGAGATTCGGATGCGTGATCGTCTCCCAGCCCCACCTGGCCGAGATCCTCGGCGTCTCGGAGCGCTACGTCCGCGAATGCGCGGCCTTCCTCGAGAGCCTCAACGCCATCAAGCGCTTCCGCGCCGCGGGATCGACGGCCTACTGCCTCGATCCCCTGCAGGTCTGGCGCGGCACCAACAACGGCAAGGACACGGCCATGTTCCACACGAACGTCATGCTGTCCAGGAACGAGCAGAAGGCCTTCAAGGTCAAGATGCTCGGCGCCGTCGGGCCGAAGTCGGCCCACCAGCAGATGAAGAAGGCCGCCGTCAAGGCCAAGAAGACCGACAGGAAGGCCAAGCAGGCGCCGACTGCGTCGGCGATGCCTGACCCCGGCCAGCTCTCCATGCTCGACGCCATCGGCATGGCCAAGGCCGATCAAGACGCCGCGGCCGAGGCGGCAGCGTGAGCGCCCGCGAGGATGCGCCGAAGGCTGCCGCCAGGAAGAGCCGCAGAGTCCAGGCCCGCTGATCCAGCCAGCAAACTCGAACGGTAGCGGGAAACGACAGCGCCGCGCCGTCGCCGCCGCATTGCGGACGGCGGACGCCGACGCGGCCGCAACCGAACGAGGAGACGGGACATGGGCAACTACAGCGCAGCCACGACCGAGACCCGCCCGACCGTAGCCATCGTCCGCGGGACGGTGAGCCGCCACGTCAAGGGCACCGACAAGAACGGCCGGCCGTGGGCCGGCTTCACCATCGACCGCGGCGACCGCGGCCGGGCGATCCAGTGCGTCGCCTGGCGCAACCAGACCGCCGCCTCCCTCGAGGTCGGCCAGACGGTGCTGGTCGCCGGCACCTTCGCCGTCAAGGCCTACAAGGACAAGGCCGGAGCCGACCGCCAGGCGGTCCAGCTCGAGGTCGCCGTCGTGCAGGCCGAGCCCAAGGCCGAGCCGGCAGCCAAGGCCAAGGGCCGCACCCGCAAGGCGGCCTGAGCCGACAGGCCATTCCCCTTCCGGCCCTTTCGCCGGTCGGCCGGGCAAGCGCGCCGGGCCGACGGGCCAAGGGGCCGGATGCTCCCAAGACACCGAGAGGGCGGCCCCGCAGGGGGCCGCCCTCAACGTTTTCCTTGGCCCGACAGAAAACTTGCCTACGTCAGGCGCTCAACCTGCGATCTGGGAGGATCGATCATGAGCAAAGACAAGACCAACACGCGCCGCAGCGGCGCAGCCGCATCCGAGTTCGGCCTGCTCGTCGCCCTCGTCGCCATGGGCGCCATCGGCGCCGTGGCCTTGTCGGGAGGCTCGGTCAACAAGCTGCTCGGCGGCATCTCGAACAAGACGGGAAGCCTTGCCAACGGCACGAGCGTCGGCGCGTCGGGCCAGCCTCCGACATGGACGTCGTCGGGCTCCATAGCCACGGGCCTGACAGGGTATGCCGTCGCGGCAACCCTCGTGGCCACGGATCCACAGTCGTCCCCGATAACCTACACTTCGTCGAACCTGCCGTCATGGGCGCTCATCTCGGGCAACGTGCTCTCGGGCACGCCGACCTCGGCCGGCACCTTCAACTTCACGATCACGGCCACCGACGGGCTCGGCCTCTCGTCCTCGCAAAGCCTCAGCATAACGGCTACGACGCCAAACTGCACCAAGACCATCACCTCGCTGCTTACCGAGACCAACCCGCTCGGACAGGCCGTCGTGCTCGGATACAGCATGGTCGGCGGCGGCGGCGGCGGCGTCATGTTTGGCGGGGCGCCGGGCGCCTCGGGAACCGTCGCATCGGGAACGGTAACCTTGCCTTCGGGCGGCAGTCTGGCGGTCTACGTCGGCGGCGGAGGAGGAGGAACGAATTCGACATCAGGAGTGCCTACCGGCGGCACGGCAGGCGGCGGCGGCGGATCCGGATGGTATGGCGGCGGAGGCGGGGCGGGAGGAAACTCATTCACCAATCCAGGAGGCGGCGGCGGCGGAAGCAGCGCGATCGTCATAAACGGCTCGGCGCTGGCCGTGGCGGCGGGGGGCGACGGAGGAAACTATGGACCCTTCAACCAAGGCAGGGGCGGCTCGACGACGGGAGGAGCCGGCGGCGCCAGCCCGTATGGCAACGGCACGGCAGGTAGCCTCAACCTTGGAGGGAATGGATACGATCCGCCAGGGACATACTGGAACATGGGCGGCTCGGCCGGAACCTACGGCCTGAGCTATGGCAACGGCGGCGGAGGCGGCGGCGGATACGGCGGCGGCGGCGGCTGGGTCGCCTCCAACGGCGGCTCCAACGGCGCCAACGGCAATACAGGATCCACAGGCGCAAACACATGGGCCGCAGCGACCACCCTGCCGGCAGCGGCCGGGGCTGGGGGATTGGGCAGTGGAGGGCCTTCTGCGGGAGGAAACGGAGGCCTGGTCATCCTGGGCTACCAAGCGGCCTCCTGCACTCTCTGACGCGAGCCAAGATCACCGGGACGGGCCGCGGCAGCCTCCCAGAACACCAGCGGTCCCGGCGGCGGCGTCTCCTGACGGAGGCGCCGCCGTCTCCATGAGAGGCCGAAACCTTCCCCGCGGTTCCGGCATCCCGGAACCCTAGGCCCGCATCCCCGGAACTGCGGGCTCCGGTACACCGGAGCCCTGGCTTCCGCCTTCCGGAACCGGTCCGGCGGCCAGTCCGCCGTCGAGCCAGGCCAGGACCATCGCCCTGTCGGACGGCTTGGCCTTGGCGCGGGCCTTGTCGGCCACCCTCTCCTCGAGAATCCCGCGAAGAAGCTTGGCGAAGGCCGGATCGGCCTTGGCCTCGGCGAAGACGGCCCCGCCCACAATGATCTTGCAGCGGGCATCCGACTTGCGGCCAAGGGCGGCCTGCCTCGCCCTCGCCATCTGCAGCCTGGCCTCGATCTGGGCCTTGCGCCTCTCGAGCTCCGCAATCGACATCCCAGCCATCATCCGCCTCCTGAACGGTCGAACCGACCGTCCAGATAGGCGCCTGCGCCGAAAACGAAAGCACCTTGCGAAGCCCGGCGAAACCGCCAGATCGGAATAAGGGGGAGGAAGAGGGCAGCGACCGAGGCAATCCTCGAAGAGCGCACCCTTAGCATTCTTCGAATGCGGGTTAGCGCCAAGGGGGCAAGCCCCCCTGGACCCCACGCAGGCCGCGAAGCGGCCATCCAGGGGGAAACCCCCTGACCCCGCCGCGAGCGGCATAGGAGGCGGACGTGGCGATCTACGACCTGCACGCTTCCGCCGTCAAGCGCAGCCTCGGCCAGAGCTCGGTCGCCGCCTCGGCCTACCGCTCGAGGAGCGACCTCGTCGACGAGCGGACCGGCGAGCGACACCGCTACTCCGCCCATGCGGACGAGCGCCTGGCCGGAGGCCTCGTCGGCTGGAGCGGCGACGCCGCCAGCCTCTGGAACGCCGCCGAGGCGGCGGAGAAGCGCAAGGACGCCATGGTCGCACGCTCCATGCGCCTCGCGCTTCCGGCCGAGCTCGACAAGGGCGAGCAGGCCGCCCTCGCCGAATGCTTCGCAGGCTGGCTCGCCGACCGCCACGGGGTGGCCGTCCAATGGGACGTCCACAAGGCCGCCGAGACCGGCGACCAGCGCAACGTCCACGCCCACCTCCTCTGGACCACCAGGAAGTCGGACGGGGCCTCGCTCGGGGCCAAGACCCGCGAGCTCGACGTGAAGGCCACGAGCTCGGAGCACGTGTCCGCCTGGCGCCTCGAATGGGAGCAGCTCCAGAACAAGGCCCTCGAGCTCTCCGGCTCGTCCGCCAGGGTGGACCGCAGAAGCCATGCCGAGAAGTGGGCGGACGAGGGACTCGAGGGCCAGGCCCCCGAGCCCATGGTCCACCTCGGCCCCGCCGCCACGGCGATGGAGCGCCGCGGCGAGGCCTCGGACAGGGGCGACATCAACAGGCGGCTCGAGGCCGAGCTCGCCGCCCGCTTCGCCAGGGAAGAGGCCGGGCGGGCCGCCGCCAAGCGTCGGGCCATGGCCGTCCGGAAGGCGGCCGAGGCGAAGGCTGCGGCCGTCCTGGCCAAGGAGGCCCTTGCCAAGGCAGCAGCCGCCAAGGCGGCGGCGAAGCCTCGCGCGCCTGTCCAGGCGCCTGTCCAGGCCGGCCTGCCTGCCCGGAACGAGTCCCCAAAGCCCATGGGAAGGCCGCTGGTGGCAGGCAAGGACTCGGCAGCCACTGGACAGCGGAAAACGCCTTACAGGCCTCCTGAGCCTTCCCAGCGCCTTCCAGAGGCATATGCCGGAATCTTCCCCTCGCCTCCAGGGGTTGCCAGGCAAGCCGAACGCACCAAGATCGAAGGCGGGGAAGTGAGGACACGCCCCAAACCGGCCGCTCGGGCGGCCGCTGCCGTGCGCCCAAGGCCGGAGGCAACCGCTCCAAGGAGCGCCCCTCCGGCCCCGCCGTCGAACCGGACGGCGCACGAGGAAGGAAGCCGAGGCTTTGGGACGGCCGAGGCGACCGGATGGGGTCTGAGGGAAGCCCGAGGCCTGATGACCCGCATCCTCTCGGCGCTCGAGCATCTGCGGAAGCGCCGGCTCGTCACGCGGGAGACGCGCCTCTACTGGCAGACCATAGCCAGGATGAGGGCAGCCCACGGAGTCGGGGACGACGACCGCCAGCTCCGGCTGGCGGCCGAGGCGGCGAGGCTCCGGAGACGGAGCTTCGCCACCATGGCGGCCAAGTATCCCGACGTCCGCGAGCGCTTCCTCGTCATCAGGGAGGCCGAGGCCACCCTTCCCCAAAGGCTGCGCGAGGCCATCCTCGAGTTCGGCCAACGCAAGCACGAGCTTCCGAGCCTCGAGCGGCTGATCCCGAGACAGGCCAAGCAGCCGCTGCCTCCGATAGGGGTCTGGCTCGCCCAGCAGGCGGCCAGACGCGCCAAGACGACGGCGTCAGGAGCCGCCGGCCTCGCCGTGCGGGCAGGCCAGGCCGGGATCTACAAAGGCTCGCGGATCGTGCGCGACCGGATCGCCGACGCCGTGCGCGAGATCGACCCGGACGCTCCGGTCCGCCGCGGCAGGGGCCGCGACGGCCCCGAGCTCTGAAACCTTCCCCGCCATTCCCGGCATTCAGACCGGAAAGACGAGCCGGTCCAGCGAAGGCTTCAGCGTCGCGGGCAGGAGCGGATCGCCGTAGCCGGCGTCCGACCCCTTGCCCCGCGACCAGCCGCCGAGGGCATGGACATGGCGAAGGGGAATGCCGGCCTCGTCGCAGGCGTTGCGGAAGTTGTGCCTCAGGGAATGGAAGGTCGTCCGGGCCGACTTGACGCCGGCTTCGACGAGCCTCGCGTTGACGTCCTTCCTGACCGAGCCGTAGAAGCCCTCGTCGCCGTAGAGCCTGACCGGCAGGAGCATCCGCCCGCCCGCCCGGCGCCTGGCCTCGGCCAACCCGGCGAGCGCCGCCTCGATCCGCCGATGGACCGGCACGGTCCTGACCGACGAGGCGTTCTTGACCGACTTGCCAAGGCTCCAGTCCTCGCCGCCGTCGGGGGCCGGCGACCAGCCGCGGACGTGGATCGCCAGGACGCCTCCCACCTCCTCCACGTCGCAGGCCTCGAGCTGGGCGCACTCCTCGGCCCGAAGGCCTT
>DUZF01000031.1 GCA_013349665.1 Rhodospirillaceae bacterium
GAGCGGCCGAACAGCAGCAAAAGGCCGGTGAAGACGGTGGCGAAGGCCGCAAAATCGAGGCCAAGGCGGACCGGCACCGGCAGATCAATCCCTTGCCAGTCAGCCAGCCCCAGGACCGGTAAGGCCGCGCCGACGGCCGCGGCGGTGGGCATGGCGACGGCGCCGAGCACAGCTCCGGCCTTCAGGCCCGAGGCGCGGTTCAGCAGATAGAGGCAGGCCGGCAGCAGCAGCCATGACCTGACAGTCAGGCCAATGCCCACCGCCAGTATGCCGTGGCGGGCGGCAGCCAGCGTGGCGATCACCCCCAGCGTCAGATTGGCCGCCGATAGCCAGGCCAGTCCGCCGGCATCGCCGACGGCGACCAGCACCGGCGGCATGAAGTAAAGGACGGTGGTCGGCACCACGGCCAGACAAAGCGCCTGCAGGATCGGCACGCTGGCCGTCCATTGATTGCCGAACAGCCATGGCACCAGCCGGGGGCCGAGGCAGGCCAGGCCGAGGAAGCAGGGAATGGCCGCCAGTCCGGCCAGGCGCAAGGCCTGAAGATAAGCCCGCTGCAGATTGGCCGGGTCGGCCTGCAGGCGGGAGAAGGCGACCATGGTCGCCTGGTTGGCCGGCAGGAAGACCATCTGCTGGATCAGCTCGGTAAGGCGGTTGGCGATCCTGAGCGAACCGACCGCGGCCACCGGCAGGCGCAAACCGACCACCGCCTCCTGGACCCTCATATGGACGCCGGCGATGATGTTGACGATGGTGATGCGCGCTCCGAAGCCGGCCATGCGGCGGATCTCGGCCGGCGAGAAGCGCAGTTTCGGCAACCACGGCAGGGCGATCCATACCGCCGCCGTCTGCACCACCTCGGCTGCCACCCTTTGCGCCACCAGAGCCCACAGGCCGCCGCCGGCGAGGATCGCCGCCAGAGCCGCCAGGCCGCCGGCGATATTGGCGGCCAGCGCTCTCAGGGCCAGCGATTTATGGCCGAAATTGCGGGCCAGCCGGCCGGTATGGGTGATGCCCAAAGCCGAGGCGATGACGATCAGCGACATCGCCCGAATGACCGGGGCGAGGACCGGCTGATCGAACAAGCGGGCCGCCGGAGCGGCCAGCAGCAGGACCAGCCCGACCAGCACGCCGCCGATGGTGACGCTGGTCCAGAAGGCGGTGTCGGCGGCGACTTCGTCGAGCTCGGGGGCGCGGATGATCGCCTCGAACAGCCCAACCCAGCTCAGCAGCCGCAGCACTTCGACGATGCCTGCCGCCAGGGCGACCACCCCGAAGTCGTCGGGTGTAAGCATTCTGCCAAGAAATAAGAAAATGATAAATGTCGCAATCTGCTCAATCCCACTGCGAATCGAGCACCAAATGAAAGCAAGGACCGTTTTTTTCTTAAGGCTGTGCTCTGGCATTTTTTCCGTCTGATAAAATAAGTACTTTCTTCATTTTAATGATCTTCGTCTTTTTTATAGTCAGGAATAAGTATATATCTCTGATACTCAGCATTATGCATGCCGCCGATGCGGTGATGCGAAAAGGAGGTAGCGCCGCGCCAATCGGGCGGGGGGGTGCAGAAAAGCCTGGCTGTTAATGAATTGCTTTACCCGTTCCGTGTCAATTTTCGCCCTGTCCGATGCTTTGGCAAAGGATCGATCGTAAAAACGACGCGGAGCACAAGTAAATGACGACCCTAGATACAAGCAGCGATAAGTTGGTATTTGACGATGAGTTCACAAGTCTGAGTCTGCGTAACTCAAGCAATCAGAATGGTGTCTGGGATACCCAGTTTATTTTTGGCGGGCGCACTCTCTCCAGTAATAATGAGGCAGAGTTCTATATCGATCCCGCCTATAACAATCTGGGAATCAATCCGTTCTCCATCAGTTCCAGCGGGCTGACCATTACCGCCTCGCCGACCCCGTCCAACGTCCTGTCGCAGGTGCAGAACCTGCCTTACCTGTCGGGGTTGATCGAAAGCGACAAGAGCTTCGCCCAGACCTACGGCTATTTCGAAATGAAGGCCAAACTGCCCGCCGGGCAGGGCCTGTGGCCGGCCTTCTGGCTGTTGGCGACGGACGGCAGCTGGCCGCCGGAGATCGACGTCATGGAGGTTCTGGGTAACCAGATGACCACCCTCTGGGCCACCACCCACAGTTCGACCAACGGCACCTACGGGCAACACCCGACCGTCGCCGACATGTCGCAGGGCTATCACACCTACGGCGTCGATTGGGAACCCAATACCATCACCTTCTATTTCGACGGCCAGTCGATCTTCTCGGAAGCGACTCCCAACGACATGCATAAGCCCATGTATATGATCGCTAATCTGGCGGTGGGCGGCACTGGCAGCTGGCCGGGCGCGACCGACGGCAGCACCCATTTCCCGGCCCAGATGGACATCGCCTATATCCGGGCCTATGCCTCGGCCAACACCATTCCGTCGATCGATACGGCGCCGGCGCCAACGGGTACGACCACCTCGTCCTCCGGGTCGACTTCGCCTCCCGCCACGACACCCACCACGACTCCGACAACGACTCCGACCACGACGCCCACCACCACCCCGACCACATCGGCCTGGGTCGGCGACCCGGCGCAAAGCGCCGCCCCGGTGGTGCAGGTCACCGGCGGCTCAACGGCGGCGACACTCACCGCCGACAGCCGGTCGACCAAGTTCTACAGCCCCAACGGCCATGATACCTTTGTCGCCGGCAGCGGCGACGACACGTTCCTGATCACCAATAGCGAGACCATCGTCCTGCCGGCGTCGCATGGCGTCGAAACGGTGGAATGGTGGGGCAACACCTCCTACACCATGCCGTCCGGCATCACCGACCTCGTCATGAAGCATTCGGGGACCGGCATCGCCAATGACGGCCATGTGCGGATGGTGGCCAGCGATTACGGCAACACCCTGGTGGCCGGGGCCGGGCAGGACCTGCTGGTGGGCGGTGCCGGCGCCGATACTTTCGTCGTCAAGGGCGGCACGGCGACCGACACCATTGCCAGCCTCGGGTCGGGCGACAAGATCGCCGTCTCCAACTCCTATGCCGATTACGCCACCGCGCTGACGCATATGACGCAGATCGGTTCCGACGTTGACCTCGATATGGGCGGCGGGCAGCATCTGATCCTGCGCGGAGTCGCCCTGTCGTCGGTCAATGCCGGGGAATTCGCCTTCTCCTCTCCGGCCTCCGTCTCCACCCCGACGACGACTCCGACGACGACCCCGACCCCCACGCCGACCGCATCGACCTGGATCGGTGATCCGGCGCAAAGCGCCGCCCCGGTGGTGCAGGTTACCGGTGGTTCAACCTCTGGCGTATTGTTCGCCGACAGCCGGCCGACCAAGTTCTACAGCCCCAACGGCCACGATCTGTTCGTCGGCGGCAGCGGCGACGATACCTTCGTCATCACCAACGCCGAAAGCATCGTCCTGCCGACGGCGCATGGGGTCGAAACGGTGGAATGGTGGGGCACCAATACCTATCTGATGCCGACCGGTATCACCAACCTCACCATGAAGCATGCCGGCACCGGTGTCGCCAATGACGGGCATGTGCGGATGGTGGCCAGCGACTATGGCAACACCCTGGTGGCGGGGGCCGGCCAGGACCTGATGGTGGGGGGCGCCGGCGCCGACACCTTCGTCATCCGGGGCGGTACCGGCACCGATACCATCGCCAAATTGGCGGCGGGCGACAAGGTGGCGCTGACCAACTCCTACACCGACTATGCCACAGCGCGGTCCCATATGACCCAGGCCGGGGCCGACGTCGATCTCGACATGGGCCATGGCCAGCATCTGATCCTGCGGGGGACCGCCCTGGCCTCGGTCAATGCCGGTGAGTTTACCTTCTCCAACGCCACCGATCTCAGCCAATATCTCCATCACTACAGCTGAGGCGGACGCCGTTCGGCGGGAAGCGGGCGCGACAGCGCCCGCTTCTTGAGTCCTGGTGGTGTTTTTCTCTATCGCGCGGACATCGAGAAAATCGTCAGCACGCCATAAATCAAGACGACGGAAATCATGGCGCCGTAGCTGAGCTTTCTGTTCCGTTGCTTCGCCAGGTCTTTCTGTCCGCTCGCCATCAGGTTCTGCGTGAAGATGATGCTGATGATCATGGTGACAACAAAGGCGTAGGCGACCAGGAAGTAGTAGTCGGCGATCATCGTATAGCCGACTTTGGGGAACGAGTTCTTCTGCGACATGTGATAGACCAGAACACCGATCAGACCCGAGATCGACGCGTTGATGCGCGGTGCGAACTGGTCCAGAGGCACCCACAGGATCACCAGGATGATGCCGAGAATAATCAGCAGCGGAAGGAAGAAGGTGAACAGATAGGGCTTTATCATGCGTTGAACGTCGACCGTCATGTTGACTGTCGAGAAGTAGACGGGGCTCTTGTAGCCGATACCCTGCCGGTAATCCGGGTCGCCGAAGGTCGATTCATACCGGTAAAGATCCGAGAATATGCTGCGCTTCAGATAGGTCCATTCCTGCGGCTTGATGTCATTGATCGGGCCGGTCTCCATATGCCGGGAATCAGGGACCAGCATGATGTGGGTGGAGTTCTTGTTGGTATGCGCGATCGCCATCGGCAGGGTCTGCGAATCGAATGGGAAGGCCGACAGGTCGAAAGGCGCGCCGAGGGTCAGGCGTTTGCGGTAGGCGCGGTATCTGGTCGAGCGCGAAAGGTCTTCCTTGAACAGGGAGGATTGCTCCTTCACCGCATTGATGGCGGCGACCTTGTCGATGTCCTTGCCGTCAATGCGCGGCCCATTCCACTTGAACCACATGAAGACGTCGACGTCCCACTGCATATCCTTGATGTTGATGTCGTTGATGCGCACCACGTCAACGCCGACGAAGATGACATCGACAATATGGTAGGGTGTGCCGTCCACCAGCGCCACCTGTCCCTTTTCGATCCGCTCGGCCATCTCTTTCAGCACGTATTCTTCGTGCGGACGCAACAGCTGCACCGCTGCGGCCTTGAAACGGCCATCCTTCATCACCGAGACGAACACGTCACGGTACGCGGCCTGCACCGTCGTATCGCCGGCCGGCGGCGGGGCGGCGGATTCGCCCTTGGTGGCGCGCAGGTATTTGGCGACATAGTCGGCGGTCATGTCGCGGCCGTTCTTGAAGAAAAGGTTGCCGGTGACCCCTTCGACGAAGCCGTGCCACTCGATGCCGGCGAGATGATCGCGGATGCCGGCCCGGGTCGGCGGGGTGGTTCCGCCGGCGGCAATGGCATCGGCCAGCAGCAGCATCGAATCATAGGTCATCGCGGCGGCAATCGACGGCTGCTGTCCGAACCGTTTGATATAGGCGGCGGCGAATTGCGATGCCTTTTGATTGGCCATTTCCCATAGGAAGGCGGAGGTGAGGTAGACGTCCGCCGTGTATTTGTCATCCATGCCGGTGAGAAACTTCGGATTGGCCCAGGTATTGGGAGCGAGAACCGCGGCCTTGATCCCCTGCTGGCGCAGCTGCGGCAGGAACTGCAGGCCGATCTCGCTATGGGTCAGCGCCGCGACGGCGCCGATCTGGTCGTTTTCGGACTTTTCCGCAAAGGTCGTCGCCGCCCAGTCGGCCGCCAGGGTGGCATCTTTGTCCACCCCTTGCGTCCGCAGAACCTTAAGGCCGATGCGTTGCGCCTTGGCGAGGAAGGCATCACGCAGTGCCATCCCGAATGGGTCGGTGGTGTGGATCACCAGCACATTGTCCTTCTTCAGCACCTCCTTGAGGTAAACCGCGATGAAGGCGCCTTGCACGTCGTCGGCGAAATTGGCGGAGAAGGCCCAGGGGTTGCCGCTGAACACGGCAGGGCTGCTGACGTTGGGCGAAATGAATGAAATTTTGGCGGCGGCAAACACCGGGGCGGTCGCCGCCGCGGCATCGGGATAGTAATGGCCGACCACGGCCAGAAGGTTTTCGTCCTTGGCCATTTCGGCGGCGGCGGCACGGGCCTTTTCCGGATCGTCAAAATCGTCGCGGATGACGAGTTCCAGGCTGTCGCCGGAACCTGCCCGGGCATTGTATTGGTCAACGAAGAGTTCGGCCGCGTTCTTGAGTGGGATGCCTTTTTCCGCCTTCGCCCCCGTCAATGGCACCAGGACGCCGATCTTGTGCGGCTTGGCCATCGCCTCCGAAGAAAGAACGATCAACAGAAGGGCAAGAAAAAAACGAGAGAACCGGCGCATCATCAATACCTTCATGAATATCTTGAACAAGGGTGAAGTCGGGAACCGGGATCCCCCCGAAGTCATCGTCAGCCTTCAAGGGACGCATCCTGCACGTTGACTGGCCGGATCGTCAATTTGCGGAATATTCAAAACGGACATTTCCAGCGCACAGCCGATACTAAGCTTTGGCGGTGACAGCGCATCCTGTCGCGGTTTGCTGTCTTGTCGGCGAGTTTGACGGCGGCCGGATAAACGCTCATGGTAATCAAAAATTTGCTTTCGTGGGAGAAGGCGCCATGAGCCAACTGCGTGTCGGGGCGGCCGAGGCCATTGTCGCCGAGTTATCTTCGGTCATACCCACCGAGCGTCTGATCCGCGACCCGTTGCGAAGACTGGCTTACGGTACCGATGCCAGCTTCTATCGCCTGGTCCCCGTCCTGGTGGTCCGGGTGGACAGCGAATCCGAGGTTCAGCGGGTGCTGGCCGCCTGCCGGCGCCGCGACACGCCGGTAACCTTCCGCGCCGCCGGCACCTCGCTGTCCGGGCAGGCGCTGACCGACGGCGTGCTGGTGATCCTGGGAGACTCCTGGAGCCGTGTCGAGGTGGCGGCCGATGGCGCCACCATCCGCCTGCAGCCGGGCGTCATCGGCGCCGAGGCCAACCGCCGTTTGGCCGCTCTCGGCCGCAAGATCGGGCCTGATCCGGCCTCCATCGACTCCTGCAAGATCGGCGGCATTGCCGCCAACAATGCCTCGGGCATGTGCTGCGGCACGGCGGAAAACAGTTACCAGACCCTGGTGTCGATGCGCCTCATCCTGGCCGACGGCACTTTGGTGGACACCGCCGATGCGGCCGGTCTCGCCGCTTTCCGCCAATCCCACGCCAGTTTGCTGGACGGCCTCGCCGACCTCGCCGCCGCGGTGCGCGGCAACCCGACGCTGGCGGCGCGGATCGCCCGCAAATTCGCCATCAAGAACACCACCGGCTACAGTCTCAATGCCCTGGTGGATTTCACCGATCCCATCGACATCCTGCAGCACCTGATCATCGGTTCCGAGGGGACCCTGGGCTTCATCGCCGAGATCACCTTCCGCACTGTCGTCGAGCATGCGGAAAAGGCCAGCGCCCTGCTGCTGTTTCCCGATATCGGCGAAGCCTGCCGCACGGTCACCGCCCTGAAGCCGACACCGGTATCGGCGGTCGAGCTGATGGACCGCGCCGCCCTCCGTTCGGTGGCCGGCAAGCCGGGGATGCCAGACGGTCTCGACGACCTGCCCGACGACGCCACCGCCCTGCTGGTGGAGACCCGGGGAGCCAGCGCCGCCGAACTGGCCGACAATCTGGCAGTCATCGGCGGCTTGCTGACGGCGGCGCAGACCTTGCAGCCGGCGGCCTTTACCACCGACCCCGAGCAGTTCGGCAAACTGTGGAAAATCCGCAAGGGGCTGCTGCCGGCGGTGGGGGCGGTGCGGGCGCTGGGAACCACCGTCATCATCGAGGACGTTGCCTTTTGCATCGAAGATCTGGCGGCGGCGACCCTGGATCTGCGTGATCTGCTGAACCGCCATGGCTATCACGAGGCGATCATTTTCGGCCATGCCCTCGACGGCAATCTGCATTTCGTCTTTACCCAGGATTTCGGCGTAGCCGCGGAAGTCGAACGCTATGCCCGTTTCATGGACGAGGTCTGCCATCTGGTGGTGGACAAATACGACGGCTCGCTGAAGGCCGAGCACGGCACCGGCCGCAACATGGCACCCTTCGTCGAACTGGAGTGGGGCCGCGAGGCCACCCAGCTGATGTGGTCGATCAAATCCCTGCTCGACCCCGCCGGGCTGCTGAACCCCGGCGTCATCCTCGATCGCAATCCACGCGCCCATCTGGAAAACCTGAAGCCGCTGCCGGCGGCCTCGCCGCTGGTTGATGCCTGCATCGAATGCGGCTTTTGCGAACGCATGTGTCCGTCCCACGACCTGACCCTGTCGCCGCGCCAGCGCATTACCGGGTGGCGGGAGATCTCGCGACGCACCGCCGCCGGCATCGATGCCGGGGAGTTACAGGAGCTTTACCGCCATCACGGTATCGACACCTGCGCCGCCTGCGGCCTGTGCGCCACCGCTTGCCCCGTCGGGATCGAAACCGGGCGCCTGGTCAAAGCCTTGCGCGGTCGCGACCGCACATCGGCCGAGCGGCGCTTCGGCGCCGTCGCCGCCCGCCATTACGGGGCCTTCATGGGAGCGACGCGGGCCGGGCTGGCGATGGTCGGCGCGGTCAGCCGTTTGGCCGGGTCCGACACCGTCGCCGGAGCGGCCGGTGTCCTGCGCTCGTGGAGCGGCGGACGGCTGCCCAGGATGACCGCCAATCTGCCGGGGGCGGGCGAGGTTCCGGCGGTGCCGGCGGCGCCGGCCGGGGCCGAGCCGGTGGTGTATTTTCCAACCTGCGTCTCCAGGGTGATGGGACCGGCGGTCGATGATCCGGAGGACGCGTCGCTGGCCGCAGTTACCATGCGCGTTCTGGCGCGGGCCGGTTTCCGCACCATCCTGCCTGATGGCCTGAGTGATCTGTGCTGCGGCCAGCCGTTCGAGAGCAAG
Organism: Rhodospirillaceae bacterium; assembly: GCA_013349665.1. Classification (GTDB taxonomy): domain Bacteria; phylum Pseudomonadota; class Alphaproteobacteria; order Rhodospirillales; family Magnetospirillaceae; genus DUZF01. Next base: position 8,784 of record DUZF01000031.1, read on the forward strand.
GGGCTGGCGGAGGTCGCCGACGACAAATCGGCGGAGCTGGAGGCAGCCCTGTCGCGGGCATCCGACGGCGGTCGTTTGCCCATCGTCATCGATGCCAGCACCTGCGGGTGGCGCATGCACTCGGTCCTCGCCGGGCGCCTGCCGGTGGTCGATCTGGTGGCCTTCCTGCACGACCGCGTGTTGCCGAAGCTGACCATCCGCAGGCAGGCGGAGCCGGTATTACTGCATCTCAACTGCGGAGCCCGTAAACTCGGCCTTGAGGACAAGCTGCTGGCTCTGGCCCGCGCCTGCGCCGTCCGGGTGGTGGTCCCCGACGGTGTCACCTGCTGCGGTTTCGCCGGCGACAAGGGGTTTACGACGCCCGAATTGAACGACCATGCGCTGCGGCGCCTGGCGGCCCAGGTGCCCGCCGGCACCGAGGCCGGCTATTCGTCGAACCGTACCTGCGAAATCGGCCTGGCCGACTGCGCCGGCGTGCCCTTCCGCTCCATCGTCTATCTGTTGGACCGGGTCAGCCGGTAGGGGCTCGGGTTAAGCCGCGCGGTCAGCCGTCAGGCAGGCGGCATCGAGGTCGCAGTCGCTGATGCGGGCGGTATCCATGCGGCAGTCGATGAACTGTACCGCCGACAAGTCGCAATTGCCGAATTGCGTCTCGGATAAGTCGCAACGGACGAACTGGGTATCAAAAAGATTGGCATTGTAGAAGCTGACCCCGGCCATGCAGCATTCGACGAATAACGTTCCTGTCACGGTCTCCGGCATTACCATTCCCTGGGGAAAAACGCAGCCAACGAAAGTCGCGTCGGAGATGTCCGCCGGCAAATTGCCGGTCAGGGAAAGTCCCACAATTTTGGTCAAGGAAAGGTCCCGATTGGTCCTGAGATATTCCGCCAGGTCATTATTTGTTGCAATGCGGTACATCTTGATTCTTCTCTCCCGAGCTTTTCCAATATCTTAGGGATGACAACGTAGGGTGTAAATAGATCAAAGGTATGTCTCTATTGTGTAACCTCAACGTGTCGTTGCTTTCGCCATTGGCGATGACTGACCTGCAAAAGCGGTATTTTTGTGGCGGGCGGTGCGACAGCTGGATTAAGAGCTAAAGTGGTTACCCAACAGATAAGGGCCCGCAATGGATATCGCCATCGTCATACCCGCCCGTTACCAGTCGCGCCGGCTGCCCGGCAAACCGATGGTGGCGGTCGCCGGCCGCAGTCTGCTTGAGCGCGTCTACGCCATCGCCGGGGCGGTGACCGGCGTCAGCAGGGTCTACATCGCCACCGACGACCAGCGGATCGTCGATCATGCGGCCGGGTTCGGAGCCCCGGTGATCCTCACGCCGGCTGACTGCCCGACCGGCACGGATCGTGTGCATGCGGCGCTGCGGTCGATGGACAAGCGCCCGGATGCGGTGATCAACCTCCAGGGTGACGCCGTGCTGACGCCGCCTTGGGTGGTGCAGGCGCTGGTCGACGCCTTTCATGCCGATCCGCAGGCGGGCATGGTGACGGCGGCAGTCCGCTGCAGCTGGGAGCAACTGGCCGAGATCGAGGCGATGAAGATCAAGACTCCGGCCAGCGGAACCATGGTCACCATCGACAAGGCCGGCCGCGCCCTTTACTTTTCGAAGGCGATCATTCCCTATCTGCGGACCAGGGGCGAAGGTCCGCCGCCGGTTCACCGGCATATCGGCATTTACGGCTATGCCAGCGAGACCCTCGAGCGGTTCTGCCGCCTCGAGCAGACCCCGCTGGAAATGGCCGAGCAGCTGGAACAGCTGCGGGCGCTGGAAAACGGCATTCCCATCAAGGTGGTGGTGGTGGACTATCGCGGTCGCACCCATGGCTCGGTGGATTCGCCTGAGGATGTCCAGCGGGTCGAGGCGGTCATCGCCCGCGAAGGCGAGCTGGTATGACGATGGAGATCCTCTTCGCCCGGCACGGCAACACCTTCGCTCCCGGCGACCGGGTGACCTGGGTGGGTCGTGAAACCGATCTGCCGCTGGTCGACAAGGGACTTGCCCAGGCGGCTCTGGCGGCCGAGGCGCTGAAGCGCCGCGGACTCCTTCCCGACATTATTTTCGCAGCATCGCTGCAGCGTACCCGGCGTTTCGCCGAGATCGTCGCCGAGGCGCTCGGCTTGCCGCCGCCGCTGATCGACGGACGCCTGGACGAGGTCGATTACGGCCGCTGGGCCGGCCGCAGCAATGACGAGATCGCCGCCCTCGGCGAGGCGGCGCGCCTGGCGATGGAGGCGTGGAACAATGCCGACCGTTGGCCGGCCGCGGCGGGTTGGAGCAGCCGGGAGAGCGACATTCTGGCGGCCATCGGCGGCTTTGTCGGCGAATGCCTGGCCGACGACGGCCGGTTTCGCCGCCCGCTGGTGGTCAGCAGCAACGGCATCCTGCGCTTCCTGCCGCGCCTGCTGTTGCCTCCGTCCGAGCACCGGACCAGCTTCAAGATGGGCACCGGCCATCTGGGGGTGATCGACAGGACCGGCGGGGGCTGCCGGCTCCGCTGCTGGAATGTGGCGCCTGGGGATTTTTAGCTTGTGCCCTCGCCGGGCGGCTGCTCCGCAGCCTTGGCCGCGCCCTCAACGGGCGCCGTCGCCTCCCGCGTCATATCTGACGCAGGAGGCTCCAATTCACTGCACGCAGTGCCCATCCCACTGGGCCAACCAGCCGGGCACCTGCTCCGCCTCCATCGGCCGGGCGATGGCAAAGCCCTGGCCGGTGTCGCAGCCCAGCTCGGCCAGGATCTTGGCCACCGCTTCGCTCTCGACGCCTTCGCCGACCACCGTCATGTCGAGATTGTGACCGAGATCGACCATGGTTTTGACGATCACCCTGGCTTCGCTGGAGGTGTCGCATTCGGCGACGAAGGAGCGGTCGATCTTCAATTCGGAAAACGGCAGCCGGTGCAGTTGGACCAGCGACGAATAGCCGGTGCCGAAATCGTCGATCGATAATTTAAAGCCCTTGATCCTGAGGCGCGTCAGGATGTCCAGGCCGCGCAGCGGGTTGGCCATGGCGGCGGTTTCGGTGACCTCGAAGGTGATGGCGTCGTGGCGGGCCCCGGTTGCCCGGCACATGCCCTGGATGCGGTCGGCAAGGTCTTCGTCGTCGAGGCTGAGCGCCGACAGATTGATGGCCACCGTCACCTCCATTCCCTGGTCATGCCATATCCTGGTCTGCGACATGGCCCGGGTGGTGACGGCTTCGGTCAGCCGGTCGATGCGCCCGCTGGCCTCGGCCATGGGCATGAACTGGTCGGGGCAGATGGTGCCGCGGTCGGCATGGCGCCAGCGGACCAGCGCCTCGAAGCCGGTCGGCTGCATGGACTGCAGATCCACCTTGGGCTGATAGAAAGGGGTGATGTCGCCGGCCGCCAGCGCCTGGTCCAGGCTGCCCGCGTCGAGGGCGCCGCCACCCATCCGCATCCTGTCGAGGACGGCGCGTAATTCCTTGGCTCGTATCGGCTTTTGCACGCTGCCGAAGATCGCCAGGCCGCGTTCGTTGCCCAGCCGCACGGCGGCGTCGAGGACACGGTTGTCAAAGCCGCTCATGATCAGGATCTGCGACCGGTTTTGGCGGTCCGCCAGGTGGCGCAGCATTTCGACGCCGTCGACCTTGGGCATGGCGAGATCGAGGATGATATGGGTCGGCGGCCAATCGTCCAGCAGGCGGAGAAAGTCCTGTGGATCATCGACGATGCGCACGTCATAGCCGCCGCCCTCGGCGACCTGCCCGACAAAGCCGGCGAAGCCGGGCTCGTCGTCGAGGATCAGCAGTCGCTCATTCATTTCCGGCCCCTTTCCTGGTCGATGGCGCGGCGGATCGCCTGCGCCAGGTCGTCACGGCGAAACGGCTTGCCGATGAAATTGTCGGTGCCGGTGAGTTCGCAGCGGTTGGACAGGGTGGTTCCGGGGAAGCCGGAGGTAAACAGAACCTTGAGGCCCGGTCGCCGCTGCCGGGCCCGCTCGGCGAGGGCGAAGCCGTCCATGCCATGGGGCATCACCACATCGGTAAACAGCAGGTCAATAGCCGGGTGGCGTTCCAGTGCCGCCAGCGCCTCGGCGGCGCCGCCGGCTTCGAGCACCTGATAGCCGAGATTGGATAACTGGGCGGCGACCATCGAGCGGACTTCGGCGTTGTCGTCCACCGCCAGGATGGTTTCTCCGCCGCCTTTCGCCCGGCGCCGCTGGCGTGTTTGGGGGCGCTCCGCTTTGCCGGTGGCGCGCGGCAAATAGAGCTTCACGCTGGTGCCGATGCCGGGCTCGCTGTAGATCTGGATATGGCCTCCCGACTGCCGGGCGAAGCCATAGACCATCGACAGACCGAGACCGGTTCCATGGCCGGCCTCCTTGGTGGTGAAGAACGGTTCGAAGACATGGGCCAGCACCTCGGCTGACATTCCGGTCCCGGTGTCGTTGATCTCGATGCAGGTATAGTCTCCCGGGGCGACATCGGGCAGCCGGCTGAGCGCGTCGTCGTCGAACGAGGCGTTGATCGCCGAAATGGCCAGGCGCCCTCCCGCCGGCATGGCATCCCGCGCATTGATGGCCAGATTGGTCATCGCCGCTTCGAGCTGCGCCGGATCGGCGACCACCGGCCACAAGTCAGGTTCGAGGCTGAGTTCCATCTGCACCTGTTCGCCGAGCACCCGGGCGAGGACCCGGGTGATGGAGGACAGCAGGTCGCCGACATCGACCATCATCGGCCGCAACGGCTGGCGGCGGGCGAAAGCCAGCAGCGAGCGGGTCAACTCGGCGCCCCGCAGCAGCGCCGTCAGGGCGCCGTCAACCAGGGTGGCGGTGCGGGCCGAAGGGGTGTCGCGCAATTCCTCGCCGAGAAGGTCGAGATTGCCGATGGCGATGCCCAGGATATTGTTGAAATCATGGGCGATGCCGCCTGTCAGCTGACCTACGGCCTCCATCTTCTGGGCCTGATGCAGGGCCCTGGCCATGCTGCGGCGATGGCTGATATCCTCGAAGACGCAGATGGCGCCCTGGACGCGGTCGTCGTCGTCGACCAAAGGCGCACCGGAAAACGATGCCTCGACCGCTTCCCCGTCCTTGCGCCGGCAGGTGACTTCCTCGCTCTTCACCGACTGGCCGGTAACCATCCGCAAAAAGACGTCGGCGGCACCGGCATCGTCTCCGTCTCCGTCTCCGTCAATCGCCGACATGAACACCTGGGTCGGCGCCGGCTGGCCGATCATTTCTTCCGCGGTATAGCCGAGAATGGCCTCGGCGGCGTGGTTCCACAGCTCGATCCGGGCGTTCCTGTCGATGGCCACCACGCCGACCGGCAGCGCCGAGGCGATCAACCGCAGCACCCCCGTGCAGTGGTGCAGCGCCTCGGTGGTCAGGCGCTCGCAATGGCGCAGACGCCTGACCTCGCTTTCCCAATGCCGCTTCTCCGCCATGCGAAGCGCCAGCTGACGGGCCGTCGGCCGTGCCATCAGCCAGGCGGCGAGCGCTGCCAGCATACCCGCCGCGCCGGGTATCATCCATGCCTTGAATCGCAGCACCGGGGCCGTCGCATTCCGCTGGATCAACTGCCGCCGGCAGCCAAGACCCTTGCCGTCAATCCTTTTTTCATGCATCGCTCCTGCCGTGGTGCGAAAACAGCGAACCCTCCGAAGGTTTCGCCAATGCCGAGGTAAACACTTCGGCGGCGGCCGGTGTTGCCTGAGGCCGGATGCTATTAAGTAGAATGTCGTGTTACAGTTGATTTTTCTGGCGTTTTGATGTGCGTCGAAGGACGATTGTTGAAATCATGATAGTCAAACCAACGGCATTGCGGAGTGAACGATGCGACTGAAGTTAGGGGTTCTGCTGGTGATCCTGGCGGTATCGCTGCCGGCTCTGGCCGAACCGCCGTCGACGGACCCGGCGAAGATCGAGGGTGGGAATTTCGTTTTGGACCGCAGCCATGCCCGGCTGATTTTTTCGTTTAATCATTTCGGCTTTTCAACCAGCTACGGGCTGTTTCCCGGACTGGAGGCGAAACTGCGTTTCGATCCGCATTCGCCGGCCGGCAGCGCCCTGGAGGTGACGGTCGATCTGGCTTCGGTCGACTCCACCGTCGCCAAGCTGGACGAACACATGAAGGCGCCGGCCTTTTTCGATGTCGCCAAATATCCCACCGCCACCTTCAGGTCCACCCGGGTCACGGTGACCGGGCCGACCACCGGTACTGTCCTCGGCGATCTCACGCTGCATGGGGTCACGCGACCGGTGACGCTGGATGTCACCTTCAACGGCGGCGGTTTCAGTCCGGCGACCAAGAGTTACGTCCTTGGCTTCAACGCCAGCGGACATCTCCTGCGCAGCGAGTTCGGCCTGGGCATCTATGCACCGGCAGTCAGCGACGAGGTGTCGCTTTCCATCAGCGCCGAATTCGACCGGGTGCCGTGAGATGATCGCTGAAGGCCGATATGGCGCCGTCGCCATGGCTTTGCACTGGCTGACGGCCGCGGCGGTGGTCGGGCTGATCGTCATCGGCTGGGTGATGATGGACCTTCCCAAGGGGGCGTCCCTGAAGTTCGTGCTGTTCCAGTGGCATAAGTCGATTGGGATCACCGTGCTGCTGTTGACCCTGCTGCGTCTGGCCTGGCGCCTGGCCCACCGACCGCCGCCGCCGCCGGCCGGTTTGACCGACTGGGAGCGCCGGGGCTCGCAGGCGGCGCATTTCGCCCTTTATGTCTTGCTGCTGGTGCTGCCGCTGGGCGGTTGGGCGGCGGTGTCGGCCTCGCCGCTCAATATTCCCACCATCCTCTACGGCGTGGTCCCATGGCCGCATCTGCCGGTGCCGGACCTGCTGTCGAACCGGGAGCAACTGGCCGAGTTGCTGGAAGACTGCCACGGCCTCGGCGGCAACCTCATGGCCTGGCTCGCCGGTCTGCATGTCCTGGCCGCCCTATGGCATCATTTTTACAGAAAAGACGAGGTTCTGCTGAGAATGACCCCCAGATCGATCCCATTGGGCCGTCGATGCGGCTAAGGCTCGGGGGATTGGCCGCCGCCGTCCTGCTGGCTGCGGCTCCGGCCATGGCCGACCAGTGGACAATCGATCCAGGGACCAGCCTGCTGGCTTTTACCGGCAGCCAGTCGGGAGCAGCGTTCGATGGTCGCTTCACCCGCTGGCGGGCTGACATCGATTTCGATCCGGCCAGGCCGTCGGCCGGCCATGTGGTGGTGGTCGTCGACATGAATAGCGCCGTCACCGGCGACATCACCCGCGATCAGTCCCTGCCTCAGGCGGATTGGTTCGACCTGCAGCGCTTCCCCGAGGCGCGGTTCGAGGCAAGAGAGTTCCGTCCGCTGGGCGGCAATGCCTTCGAGGCGCCGGGAGACCTGACCATCCGAGGCGTTCGCAAACCGGCGGCGCTCAGGTTTACCCTCGACATCGATGGCGCGGTCGCCCATGCCAAGGGGCGGTTGGCGATTCTGCGCAGCGATTTCGGTGTCGGGCAGGGGGCCTGGAAAAGTGATCAGATCGTCGGGCTGGAGGTGGGGGTGATTGTCGATGTTACGGCGCGTCGCCGATAAGCCTGGGCAGGCAATTGACTTGCTCGGGAGCCGTAACTAGACTTCGCCGCTCAGTTTTGGATTTGGTTTATGATTTTCAGGTCATTCGCCGTTACCCTCGCCCTGTCGCTTCTGGCCGGTTTGCCGGCGGTTGCCCAGCAGCCAGCGGCACCGCCGGTGACGGTCAGCAAACCCCTGCAGAAGGACACCGTCGACTGGCAGGACTATACCGGCCAGTTCGCCCCCGTCGAAAACGTCGAACTGCGCTCCCGGGTCAGCGGCTATCTGACGGAAATCCACTTCACCGACGGGCAGATGGTGACCAAGGGCGATCTTCTGCTGGTGATCGATCCCCGGCCCTACGAGAACGCCGCGGCGTCGGCGCGGGCCACCGTCGCCCAAGCCACCGCCTCCGTCGAACTGGCCAAGCGTCAGTTGGCACGCGGCGGCGAATTGCGGCAAAAGGACTTCCTGGCGGCGAGCGATTACGACATCCGCCTGCAACAGGAAAAGGTCGCCGAAGCCAATCTCGACGTCGCCCGCGCCAGTGCCCGCGATGCCGAGTTGAACCTGTCCTTCACCCATATCACGGCCCCGGTGAGCGGACGTATCGGCGCCCATCAGGTCAGCATCGGCAACCTGATCACCGGTGGCGGCGCCAACGGGGCCGCCGCCACCCTGCTGGCCACCATCGTGTCGCTCGATCCCCTGTATTTCAATTTCGACATGAGCGAATCCGACTACCTCAAACTGCAGTCGGTGTTCGGCGCCGGTCTGACGCAGGCGGCCGAGGCCGGCAAACTGCCGGTGGATTTCAGCCTGTCCAGCGGCATCGGTTGGCGGCACCAGGGACATATCGACTTTTTCGACAACCAGATCAATCGCGGGACCGGCACCATTCGGGTGCGGGCCAGCATCGACAACCACGACGGGATGGTTACGCCGGGGGCCTTCGGCCGCCTGCGGGTGCCGTCCTCGCGGCCCTATACGGCGCTTCTGGTGCCGGAATCCGCGGTGGTCACCGATCAGTCGCGCAAGGTGGTGATGACCGTCACCGAGGATGGTTCGGTGGTGCCCAAGGCGATCGTTCCGGGGCCGGTGGCGGAGGGACTGCAGGTGGTCAAAAGCGGCCTTGGGCCAGATGACCAGGTAATCATCAACGGCCTGATGCGGGTCCGCCCGGGTGCCAAGGTGACGCCACAGCCGGGCAGCATCGCCGCCGACCCGCAGATGCACTGAGGCATCAGGCCATGCGGCTGTCGCATTTCTTCATCGACCGGCCGATCTTCGCCACGGTCATCGCCCTGTTCATCACCCTGGTCGGCGCCATCGGCTATTTCGCCCTGCCGCTGGCCCAGTATCCGGAGATCGCCCCCCCCACCATCATCGTTTCGGCAAGCTATCCGGGGGCATCCGGCGTCGTGGTGGCCAATACCGTGGCAACGCCGCTGGAGCAGCAGATCAACGGCGTCGAGAACATGCTCTACATGTCGAGCCAGTCTACCGGCGACGGCAATCTGCGTCTGACCGTCACCTTCAAGCAGGGGACCAATCTCAACATCGCCCAGGTCCTGGTGCAGAACCGGGTCGCTTTGGCGGTGCCCCAGCTGCCCAGCGAGGTGCAGCGGATCGGTGTCTCGGTGGTGAAGAATTCGCCGGATTTCCTGATGGTGGTGCATATCTTTTCGCCCGATGGAACCCGCGAGCAGCTTTATCTGTCGAATTTCGCCACCTTGCAGGTCAAGGATGTGCTGACCCGCGTCGAGGGGGTGGGCACCGTCAACGTGTTCGGTGCCCGCGATTATGCCATGCGGGTGTGGCTCGACCCCGAAAAGGTGGCGGCCCGCAACCTGACGGCGCCCGAGGTGCTGGCGGCGCTGCAGGCGCAGAATGTGCAAGTGGCGGCCGGCGTGCTTGGTCAGCCGCCTGTCCAGCATCCCGGCGCCTTCCAGTTCAACCTGCAGACCCTGGGCCGGTTGAGCGACCCCGAGCAATTTTCCGACATCGTGGTGAAAAGCGATACCGACGGCCGGGTCACCAGGGTGCGCGACATCGCGCGGGTGGAGCTGGGGGCCCAGGATTATAACGTCAACGGCTATCTCGACCGCCAGCAGGCGGTTCCCATGGGGATTTTCCAGCTGCCCGGCTCCAATGCCCTGGATACCGCCAAGCGGATCCTCGACACCATGGAGACGCTGTCCAAGTCCTTTCCGCCCGGCGTGAAATACACGGTGGTCTACAATCCCACCGAGTTCATCGCCCAGTCGGTGAACGAGGTTTACAAGACCATCTTCGAGGCCGTCATCCTGGTGGTGGTGGTGGTCATCGTCTTCCTGCAGACCTGGCGGGCCTCGCTGATCCCCATCATCGCCATTCCGGTGTCGCTGGTCGGCACGTTCGGGGTTTTGCTGGCCTTGGGCTATTCGCTGAACAATCTGTCGCTGTTCGGCCTGGTTCTGGCGGTCGGCATCGTTGTCGACGACGCCATCGTCGTGGTCGAGAATGTCGAGCGGAATCTGCGCGAGGGCATGTCGCCGCGCAATGCCGCCCATGTCACCATGGACGAGGTGGGCGGCGCCCTGATCGCCATCGGCCTGGTGCTGTCGGCGGTGTTCGTGCCGGCGGCCTTCATTCCCGGCATCTCCGGCCAGTTTTTTCGCCAGTTCGCGGTGACCATCGCCGCCTCGACGGTGATTTCGCTGATCGTCTCGCTGACCCTGTCGCCGGCGCTCTGCGCCCTGCTGTTCAAGCGTCATCAGGACCATCACGAGGAGGCGCTGTCGCCGCTGCATCCGGTGGCATCGTTCTTTCGCCTGTTCAACCGCAGCTTTGACCGCTTCGCCGCGGGCTATGGCGCCCTGACCCGCCGACTGGCGCGCTTCACCACCGTCATGCTGCTGGTCTATGCCGGGCTGATCAGCCTGACCGGTGTGCAGTTCTATAATGCTCCCAAGGGCTTCATTCCCGATCAGGACCAGGGCTATCTGATCGTCATCATCCAGTTGTCGCCGGGGACGTCCCTGGCCCGCACCGACGCGGTGCTGCGCCGGGTGGTGGATGTGCTGCTGGACACCCCCGGGATCGCCCATGTGGTCCCCATCGCCGGCCTCGACGCCGCCACTTTTACCAATTCGTCCAGCGCGGCGGCCGCCTTTACGCCGTTGAAATCCTATGAGGAGCGCGCCGAGCTGGGGTTGTCGGCCAATGTGATCCTCGCCGATCTCAGCAAGCGCCTGTCGGTCATCCAGGACGCCATGATCATCCCGGTGGCGCCGCCGCCGGTACGCGGTATCGGCACCGCCGGCGGCTGGAAGATGATGATCGAGGACAAGCGGGGACGCGGCCTCGCCGCATTGGAGGCGGCGGCCAATGACATGGCCGGCGCCGCCGGGCAGGTGCCGGGCTTGGCCCGCGCCTTCGCCACCTTCAATACCCGCACTCCCAGCGTTTACGCCGATATCGACCGGGTGCGGGCGGAAATGCTGGGGGTGCCGGCAAGCCAGGTCTTCCGTACCCTGGAAATCTATATGGGATCGGCTTATGTCAACGATTTCAACTATCTGGGCCGAACCTTCCGGGTCACCGCGCAGGCCGACGGCGATTTCCGCCAGGATCTGCACGCCATCGCCAATCTGAAGACCCGCAACACCTCCGGACAGATGGTGCCGATCGGCGCCGTCACCGATTTCAATTTCATTACCGGCGCCTACCGTGTGCCCCGCTACAATCTCTATCCCGCCGCCGAGGTCCAGGGAACGACTTTGCCGGGCTATTCCAGCGGCTATGCCCTGGAGCAGATGGCCAAGCTGGCGGCGGAGCGCCTGCCGGACGGCTTCGACTTCGAATGGACCGAACTGGCGTTGCAGGAGGTGCTGGCCGGCAGCCACGGCATTTTCGTCTTCGGCGCCTCGGTGCTGTTCGTCTTCCTGGTGCTGGCCGCCCAATATGAAAGCTGGTCTTTGCCGCTGGCGGTGGTGCTGATCGTTCCCATGTGCCTGCTGGCGGCCATCAGCGGGCTGTCGATGCGCGGTATTCCGGTCAATATCCTGGCGCAGATCGGCTTCATCGTGCTGATCGGCCTGGCCGCCAAGAACGCCATTCTGATCGTTGAATTCGCCCGCCAGGGCGAGGAACAGGGCATGGATCGTCTGGAGGCGGCGGTGCATGCGGCGCGCACCCGTCTGCGGCCCATCCTGATGACCTCGTTTGCCTTCGTGCTGGGGGTGCTGCCGCTGGTCTGGGGCAGCGGTGCCGGCTCGGAGATGCGCCAGTCCCTGGGGACCGCGGTGTTTTTCGGCATGCTCGGGGTTACCGCCTTCGGCCTGGTGTTCACACCGGCGTTCTATCTGGTGATGCGCCGGCTGGTCGCCTGGATGCATCTGCGGCGCCATCCCCTGCCACCCGGCGAGACGCGGCCGAGTTGAGCCGTAAGAGCCCAAGTAATACCAACGGCCTTAACTATTGACCGACGCCCACTCACGGGAGGCGATTGAGCGGATGCGTTGGGGTGTGGCGATCAGGTCGTTCCAAGCATCGCAGCAGGCATCAACGACGGCCTCG
>DUZF01000032.1 GCA_013349665.1 Rhodospirillaceae bacterium
CCCCGCCGACCACCACAACCACGCCGACCATCACAACCACGCCGACCACCGGCAGCACGACCCCGCCGCTAACCGTGATCGGCACCATGGAAAAGTGGCTGACGGTGGTCAATGATCCGACGGCGCCAACGCTCAGCGTCAGCGACAGCGCGAAGAACATCGGCGACAATATCGACAAGCTGCAGCCCATCGCCAACGCCGGCAAGCTCGGCCCTATCACCCTGAACGACCCGGGTGGAACGCCGACCCTGACCCTGAGCGGTCCGCAATACAGCAATGACAAGGTGGTTCTGGACGTCATCACGCCGCCCTATAGTTTTACCATCATTGGCGCCTCCGGCGCCCAGGCGCCGGCTCTGGCCGCGGACCCCCACCTGGGTTCCGCCAGTTTTTCCGGCAATGCCGGCGATATCGGCCAGAACGCCGCCCACCTGAAGACCCTGGAGAAAGCCGGCAAGGTTCCCTTCATCGCCATCTCCGACGGCGCCGCCAACGTCGCCAAAAATCTTGATCAGTTGCAGACCCTGGTCGGCAATGGCGCCACCCTGACGATCACCCTGACCGACGGCGGAACCCCGACCCTGGCGGTCACCGCCCAGCAGGCCACCAATGACGCCGGCGCCATCGGCAGCATCCAGGGTGGCTATTCCCTTGCCCTGACCGGGGCCTCGGCCTCGCAGGCGTCATCACTTGCCACCAACACCCATGTCACCTCGGTGGCCTTCTCCGACAGCGCCGCCAATGTAGCCCAGGCGCTGGGGGCGATTCAAAGTCTGGTCAACGCCGGCGACAAGGTATCGATCGCCTTGACCGACAGCGGAACACCAACGCTGACCATCACCGGCGCCCAGGCCATCGCCGACGCTGGCGCCATCAACGATATCAGCACGCCGTTCCACGTCGCCGTCAGCGGCACGCCGACCCTCACCACTGCCGCCGTCCTTGCCGCCAATCGGGCGGGAACCCTCACCGCCCAGACCATCATCGGCGACAGCGCCGCCAATATCACCAGCCAGCTCGATACGCTGCAGACCCTGGTCGCTTCCGGCAAGATCGGCGCCATCGTGCTCAGCGACAGCAACACCCCGACCCTGTCGCTGACCGGCAGCCAATACACAGCCGATGCCAATGCGCTCAGTGTCATTCTGGGAAGCCACGCCTTCGCGCTGACCAATGTCAGCGCCAGCACGGCCGCCGGTATTGCCAGCAATGTCGCGCTGTCGTCGCTTGCCGTTGCCGACAGCGCCGCCAATGTCGTCAAAAACCTCGACGGGTTGCAATCCCTGGCCGCCGGCCCTGCGCCGATGACCATTTCGCTCACCGATGGCGGAACCCCGACGCTCACTCTCACCACCGCCCAATTGGCGAAGGATGCCACAGCCCTGAGTGACATCACCGGCAGCTACAGCCTGGGATCCGGCGTGTCCACCGCCATCTCGAAATTCATCGTCACCCAGGATGCCGCCCGCATCATTTTCGGATCCAACGTCAATACCGACGTCCCCGGCATCAGTTCCCAATCCGGAACCAACAGCGTCATCGGCTTCCAGTCGGCGGGCTTGCCGGCGGGCGCCAAAAACGTCGTTGTCCTGGACGGCCCCCAAGCCAACTACACCACTTCGGTGAGCGCCACCGGCACGCTGACGGTGACCGACCACAACGGCGGAGCAACCAACGGCCAGACCATCACCGTCACCGGCGCCAGCGCCGTCGTCTTCAACGCCAACAACAGCGCGACCACCGGGGTGTTCAACCAATTTATGGTGATCGCCACCGGCGGCGATGCCGCCATCGCCAAGATGTATCAGTCGGTCCTGGGACGCCTGCCCGACCTGCCCGGCCTGGAAGCCTGGGAACACCAATTTGACGCGGGACTGATGTCCCTGGCGCAGATCAGCCAGGCTTTCCTGGTCTCGAACGAGTTCACCTCGCGGTTCGGCGCCGTGACGGGAATGGGTGACAGCCAGTTCATCACGCAAATGTATACCAAGGGCCTGGGACGCGCCGGCGAAACCAGCGGCTTCAACACCTGGTTAAACTCCCTTGCGACCAATGAAACGACCGGCGCGACCCTGGCGGCACGCGGCCAGGTGGCACTGGGATTCGCCACCTCGAGCGAAATGACCGCCAACACCTCATCCTGGCTGATCGATCCGGGAAACAGCGCAACCTCGGCGCACAATGCTCCATTGATTGGGGTCCAGGCCGCGCCGCCATGGCCACAGCTGGTGTAGCTACCCCGCCAGCTTGCCCTTCAGTACCTCGTTGACCACCGCCGGATTGGCTTTGCCGGCGGTGGCCTTCATCACCTGCCCGACAAAAAAGCCGAACAGCTTGTCCTTGCCCGAACGGTATTCCGCCACCTTGTCGGCATTGGCGGCCAGCACCGCGTCGATGGCCGCCTCGATGGCGCCGCTGTCGGTGACCTGCTTGAGGCCTTTTTCCTCGACCACGGCGGCGGCTGTCTTGCCGGTTTCGACCATGATCTCGAACACCTCCTTGGCGATGCGCCCGGAAATGGTGTTGTCGGTGATCAGATCGATCAGTCCGCCGAGATCGGCGGCGCTGACCGGCGGATCCTCGATGCTGCGCCCCAGGCGGTTCATCACCGCGGTGAAATCCCCCATCACCCAGTTGCAGGCCAGCTTGGGATCGCGCCCCCTGGCCACCGTCTCAAAAAACTCGGCGGTCGCCTGCTCGGCCACCAGCACCCCGGCGTCATAAGGCGACAGCCGGTAGTCGCCGACGAAGCGGTCCTTCTTTTCGTCGGGCAGTTCCGGCAGACCGGCCTTGATCGTCGCCACATAGTCTTCGCCGAGGATCAGCGGCAGCAGATCGGGATCGGGGAAATAGCGGTAGTCATGCGCATGCTCCTTGCTGCGCATGGATCGTGTCTCGCCCTTGTTGGCGTCGAACAGGCGGGTCTCCTGGACCACCTCGCCGCCCTCCTCATAGACGTCGATCTGGCGGCGCGCCTCGTAGTCGATGGCCTGCTGCAGGAAGCGGATGGAATTGACGTTCTTGATCTCGGCCCGCGTCCGCAGGCCCTCGCCGGCCTTCCTCACCGAGACATTGGCGTCGCAGCGCAGGGAACCTTCGGCCATATTGCCGTCGCAGGTGCCCAGATAGCGCAGGATCGAGCGCAGCTTGGCGACATAGGCGGCGGCTTCCTCGGGGCTGCGCATATCGGGCTTGGAGACGATCTCCATCAGCGCCACGCCCGAGCGGTTGAGGTCGATCATCGATTTGGTCGGATGCTGGTCATGCAGGCTTTTGCCGGCATCCTGCTCGAGATGCAGCCGTTCGATGCCGATGCGGCGCGTCGAGCCGTCCGCCATGTCCAGCACCACCTCGCCCTCGCCGACGATGGGGGCCTCGTATTGGCTGATCTGGTAGCCCTGCGGCAGATCGGCATAGAAATAGTTCTTGCGGGCGAACACCGAGGTCATGTTGATCTGGGCCTTCAGTCCCAGCCCGGTGCGCACCGCCTGTTCGATGCATAAGGCGTTGATCACCGGCAGCATGCCGGGCATCGCCGCGTCGACCAGCGACACCTGACTGTTGGGCGCGGCGCCGAAGGCGGTGGCGGCGCCGGAAAACAGCTTGGAACGGCTGGTCACCTGGGCATGCACCTCCAGCCCGATCACCACTTCCCAGTCGCCGGTCTCGCCCTGGATCACATAGCTCATGACCGCAACCCCTTGAACCCGGCCGCCGCCTCGAGGACGCCGGCCACTTTCAACACCGTCTCCTCGTCGAAGGGACGGCCGATCAGCTGCAGCCCCAGCGGCAGGCCGTCGGCCGACAGACCGGCCGGCAGCGACAGGCCGGGCAGTCCGGCGAGGCTGCAGGGCACGGTAAAGACGTCGTTCAGCCACATGGTGACGGGATCGTCGTCGGTCTCGCCGATGGCGAAGGCCGGGCTTGGCGCCGTCGGCGTCAGGATGACGTCCACCGAGCCGAAGGCCTTGGTGAAATCGGCGGCGATCAGGCTGCGCACCTTCTGCGCCTTGGCGTAATAGGCGTCGTAATAGCCGGCCGACAGCACATAGGTGCCGATCAGGATGCGCCGGCGCACCTCGCGCCCAAAGCCGGCGGCCCGCGTCCTGGCATACATCTCGTCCAGGGTCTTGCCCTCGACCCTCAAGCCATAGCGGACGCCGTCATAGCGGGCCAGGTTGGAGGAACATTCCGCCGGCGCAACGATGTAATAGGTGGCCAGGGCGTAGCGGGTGTGCGGCAGGCTGATGGGCACCGGCGTCGCCCCGGCGTCTTTCAGCCAGGCGATGCCGTCGTCCCACAGCCGCGTCACCTCGGCCGACAGCCCGTCGGGGCGGTATTCCTCGGGGATGCCGACCTTGAGGCCGCGGATGTCGCCGCTCAGCGCGGCGGTGAAATCCGGCACCGCCAACGGCGCCGAGGTGGAATCCCGGGGATCATGCCCGGCCATGGCGCCCAGCATGAGGGCGGCGTCGCGGACGCTGCGGGTCATCGGACCGGCCTGGTCAAGCGACGAGGCGAAAGCGACGATGCCCCAGCGCGAACAGCGGCCATAGGTCGGCTTCAGCCCGACGATGCCGCAGAAGGCCGCCGGCTGGCGGATCGAACCGCCGGTGTCGGTGCCGGTGGCCGCCAAGGCCAGCCCGGCCGCCACCGCCGCCGCCGAGCCGCCGGACGAGCCGCCGGGCACCAAACGGGCGTTCGGGTCGGAACGGCGCCTCCACGGGTTGATGACCGGGCCGAAATGACTGGTGGTATTGGACGACCCCATGGCGAATTCATCCAGCGAGGTCTTCCCCAGCATCACCGCGCCGGACTTTTTAAGATTGCCGCTGACCGTCGATTCGTAGGGCGGCACGAAATTGCCGAGGATCTTCGAGGCGGCGGTGGTGCGCACGCCTTCGGTGCAGAACAGGTCCTTGACGGCGATCGGCAGCCCTTCCAGCGCCCCCCCCTCGCCCTTGGCCAGGCGGCGGTCGGAGGCGGCGGCCCGTTCGCGGGCCAGGTCCGGGGTCTCGGTGATGAAGGCGTTCAGCGAGCGGCCGGCCTCCATCGCCGAAAGATGGGCGTCGACCAGTTCGACGGCGGTGAATTGGCGCTTGTGCAGGCCGTCGCGGGCCTCGCTGAGGGTCAGGCGGGTCAGGTCGGACATGCCTATTCCACCACTTTCGGCACGGCGAAGAAATCGTCCCGGCGGTCCGGCGCATTGGCCAGCACCAGCTCGTGGCAATCACCGTCGGTGACCTCGTCGGCCCGCAGCGGCAATTCCAGATGGGCGACGCTGGTCATCGGCGCCACGCCGTCGGTATTCACCTCGGCCAGTTGTTCGACGAAATGCAGGATATGCGACAACTCGCCGGCCAGATGCTCAAGCTCGTCGTCCGCCACCTCGATACGCGCCAGGGCGGCGATTTTCCTCACCGCGGCTTGGTCCAAAGACATGCGGAAACCTTGAAAAAACAACGGAAGCCGGACGTTACCATCCGGCCGGGGGACAAGACAACCCTGGACCTCCCGGTGGAAAAAAAGGTAGTGATGGCGCCATGCCCGTTCTTACCATGGATCAGCTCGCCCCCCTGCTCGGCCGGGATCGCCGCCTCATGGGGCTGGACCTCGGAAGCAAGACCATCGGCCTGGCGCTGTCCGATGTCAGCCGCACCATCGCCACGCCGCATTCGACGGTGGCGCGGACCAAATTCACCAAAGACGCTGAAATCCTCTTCCAACTGATCGATCGGGAGGGTGTCGACGGCCTGGTTCTCGGCCTGCCGATCAGCCTCGACGGCAGCGAAGGGCCGCGCTGCCAGTCGACGCGGCAATTCGCCGCCAATCTGCTGGGCCTGCGCGATCTGCCGATCGCCCTGTGGGACGAGCGGCTGTCGACGGCCGCGGTGACCCGCACCCTGCTGGAGGCGGATGCCTCGCGGCGGCGGCGGGCGGAAGTGGTGGACAAGATGGCCGCCGCTTATATTTTGCAAGGGTCGCTGGACTATTTAACCGCGAAGACGCGACGAACGACAGAATGACGGTTCGAAGCTTGTTACCTTCGTGCCTTCGTGTCTTCGTGGTAATAAAAATTATTTAACCACGAAGACACGAAGACACGAAGATTAATTAAAGTACAATTCTTCTTAGGCCGTCACGAAGAACGACGGAATGAAAGTTTAATAATAGACCAGCATGAATGCCGGTCAATTTTAAATATGTCATGATCTGGGCGTCATGGATTGGCAATAGACGTTCCACCGCCTTGATTTCAATGATCAGGGATTGATCGGCAACGATATCGAGGCGGTAGCCGCAGTCCAGTTTTAATCCCTTATAGATAACCGGCACCGCTACCTGACGGCGGTAGGCAATGTTATTTTGCGATAACTCATGGCAGAGGCACTCTTCATAGGCGGATTCCAGCAATCCAGGCCCAAGAGTCCGATGCACCTCGATGGCAAGACCGATGACAATTCGGCTGACCGGATCGAAACTTGTCATCTTCGTGCCTTCGTGTCTTCGTGGTGAATTAAATTTACTTTTACCCCTTTTACGGGAATTTACAAGCCCGGCTTGCCGACCCGGCGGGGCCGACTTATAGTCCGCCGATGACCCGCGAGACGATTTTTCCCCATCGGCACCTGCTCGGCATCCAGGGACTGGCGCCGACCGAGATCTCCGCCCTGCTCGATTTGTCCGACGACTATGTCGACAAGAACCGCTCGGCCGACCGCAAGATGACCACCCTGCGCGGCAAAACGGTGATCAATCTGTTCTTCGAGAACTCGACCCGCACCCGCACCAGCTTCGAACTGGCCGGCAAGCGCCTCGGCGCCGACGTCATCAACATGCAGGTTTCGGCCAGCTCGGTGGCCAAGGGGGAAACCCTGATCGACACCGCGATGACGCTGAACGCCATGCATGTCGACGTGCTGGTGGTCCGCCATCCCGACTCGGGAGCGGTCAAGCTGCTGTCGGACAAGGTCAACTGCGCGGTCATCAACGGCGGCGACGGATCCCACGAGCATCCGACCCAGGCGCTGCTCGACGCACTGACCATCCGCCGGCGCAAGGGGCATCTGGACGGCCTCACCGTCGCCATCTGCGGCGATGTGCTGCACAGCCGGGTGGCCCGCTCCAACATCCATCTGCTCAACACCATGGGCGCCCAGGTCCGCGTGGTGGCGCCCCGCACCCTGCTGCCGTCCCAGGCCGAGCGCCTGGGTGTCGAGGTGTTCCACGACATGCGGCGCGGCCTCGCCGATGTCGACATCGTGATGATGCTGCGGGTTCAGCATGAACGCATGCTGGGCAGTTTCATCCCCTCGATCCGCGAATATTTCCATTTCTTCGGCCTTGATTACGAAAAGTTGGCGGCCGCCAAGCCGGACGCGCTGATCATGCATCCGGGGCCGATGAACCGCGGCGTCGAGATCGACAGCGACCTCGCCGACGATGTCGAGCGGTCGGTAATCCGCGAACAGGTGGAAATGGGGGTCGCGGTCCGCATGGCCTGCCTGGAGGTCCTGACCGCCAATCTGCAGAAGGACTTCCGCTGATGGCCGCCCTGCCCCCGGGCCGCATAGCCTATGTCAACGCCCGCCTGCTCGATCCCGCCAGCGGCCTGGATGCCGCCGGGGCGCTGCTGACCGACGGCGAGACCATCGTCGAATTTGGTCCCGGGCTGTTTGCCGCCGGCGTCCCCTCGGATGTCGAGGTGGTCGACTGCGCCGGCGCCTGCCTGGCCCCCGGCCTGGTGGACATGCGCGTGCAGTTGCGCGAACCCGGCGAGGAACACAAGGAATCCCTGCGTTCGGCCGGCGAGGCGGCGGTGGCCGGCGGCGTCACCTCGATGGTCTGCCTGCCCAACACCCATCCGGTGATCGACGATGTGGCGACGGTGGAGTTCGTCGCCCGGCGGGCCCGCCAGATCGGCCTGGCCAAAGTCTATCCCTATGCCGCCGCCACCAAGCAGCTGGAGGGCAAGGAGCTGTCGGAAATCGGTCTGCTGGCCGAGGCCGGGGCCCTGGCCTTCACCGACGGCACCAAGGCGCTGCGCAACGCCCAGACGATGCGCCGGGCGCTGTCCTACGCGGCGACCTTCGGCGTGATGATCGTCCAGCATCCGGAAGAGCCGGCGCTGGCCGAGGGCGGCGTCATGAACGAGGGCGAGATGGCCTCGCGCCTTGGCCTGGCCGGCATTCCGCCGGCGGCGGAGGCGATGATGCTGGAGCGCGACATGCGCCTGGTCGAGCTCACCGGCGGGCGCTATCACGCCGCCCATCTGTGCACCGCCGACGGCATCGACATCATCCGCCGGGCCAAGGCCCGCGGATTGCCGGTAAGCTGCGATACGGCACCGCCCTATTTCGCCCTCAACGAGCTGGCGGTCGGCGAATACCGCACTTTTGCCAAGCTGTCGCCGCCGCTGCGCTCCGAGGACGACCGCCGCGCCGTGGTGCAGGGGCTGCGGGACGGCACCATCGACGCCATTGCCTCCGACCATGCGCCGCAGGATCAGGATTCCAAGCGCCTGCCCTTCGCCCAGGCGGCCTTCGGCGGCGTCGGCCTGGAAACCCTGCTGCCGGTCAGCCTCGAGCTTTACCATAACGGCCATCTGTCGCTGCTCGAGATTATCGGTCTGCTGACCGCGGCGCCGGCCCGCCTGCTCAATCTGGCCGCCGGACAGCTGAAGGCCGGCGCTCCCGCCGATCTGATGGTTTTCGACGCCGACCAGCCGCATCGCATCGCCCCCGACAATTTCCGCAGCAAATCGAAGAATTCACCCTTCGACGGCCGGCCGGTGCAGGGCCGGGTGCTGCTGACCGTGATCGACGGCCGGCTGGTGTATCAGGCCAAATGACGCTGCTGTTCGGCGCCGGACTCGGCTATCTGCTGGGCTCCATCCCTTTCGGCCTGCTGCTGACCCGGATTGCCGGGCTGGGTGACATCCGCGGCATCGGCTCGGGCAATATCGGCGCCACCAATGTCCTGCGCACCGGCAACAAGGCCCTGGCGGCGGCGACCCTGCTGCTGGACGGTGGCAAGGGGGCGGCGGCGGTGGCGCTGTTCGGCGCCCTGTGGGGAGTCGACGCCGGGCTGGTGGCCGGAGTGGCGGCCGTGCTGGGCCATAATTTTCCGGTATGGCTGCGCTTCAAGGGCGGCAAAGGCGTCGCCACCACGCTGGGGGTGATGCTGGTCGCCGCCTGGCCGGTGGGGGTCATCGCCATTGTCACCTGGCTGGCGGCGGCGGCGTTGTTTCGCATCTCTTCCCTGGCGGCGCTGCTGGCCCTGGCCACCTCGCCGCTGGTCGCCTTAGGCGTCGCCGGACCCGAGGTGGCGGTCGCCGCCCTGGGGCTGGCGGTCCTCGGTATCGCCCGCCATCACGCCAATATCGCCCGCCTGCTCAAAGGCGAGGAACCGAAGATCGGCGCCGGCAAGCGGTCTCAGTAAGGAAACATGTTGCGGTCGTAAAGCACGATGTCCTGGTTGGTGTCGAACAACAGCTTCTCGGGATGCGTGCAAATAATCTTCGTCTTGCCGAAAAGACCGAAAGCCAGGTCGCCGACCACCATTTCCCGGCAATAATTGACCATATGGGTCAAATCGTGGCGAACCTCGACTTTCATCTGGTTCTGCGCCTTGGCGACGCCGACCATCTGGCCGTCGAGATAGACATTGGTGTCGGCTTCCAATTGATTGGCGACCGACAGGCACCAATAGGGCTTGCCGTTGCAGGATGGACGACGGACGGCGGTTTCGCAGCCGGAACACAGCGCGGTTATGGATACAACCAATAGAATAATTGTCCCAATACGCATTCTGTAATGCCCCTTATATATCCTTTGTATTGCCCGTATTAAGTGTACTGCATGATGACATGGCTATCAACGATCGTTTTCGAAAAAATTGATTTTTTGATAAAAAAAACCCTCCCCCACCAGAGGCGGGAGAGGGTGCTCCGACGCCGAAAGCCACCGATTACGGGGAGGTCTTCACCGGTGAATCATCCGCCGGATTGGGATAGGTGTGCAGCAGTCCCGGGGGCCCATTGTAGGGATTGCCGGTCGGTTCGACGGCCGGATAGCCGTAGCGGTTGGTCTCCGGGGTCATTGCCTGCTGTTCGTCTTCCCCGGGGATCGGGTTACGGGTCCCGTAGCTGGGGGCGGTGCCGAGGGTCCCGCGGGAGTTGAGTTCGTTGCCGCCTTCCACCGCCGCCGACCGTTGCGCCGCCATGGCTGAGCCGGCGAACGCCGCTGCTGCGGCCAGCGCCATGATCAGAGATCTCATTGCTTCTCTCCTGCCTGGTTGCCTCGCCTTCACTTGGAACCCCGCCCGGGCCGGAATAAGTGGCCGGGCTTCGGTTCTTCCGAGGTAACGCCAACTTGACGGATTCCGCGCACGTCATTAGGTTGCGCAACCATGGCCGGACACATGCAAAACTTGCCGGACGGCGAAAGATGCGACTGGCTGCGCCTCTACCGCTGCGGCTCCATCGGCCCGGCATCCTTTTTCCGCCTGATCGCCCGCTTCGGCAGCGCCAGCCGGGCCATCGAGGCCCTGCCCGACCTGCTGCGCCGCCCGCTGCAAATCCCCTCCCGCGCGGCGGCGGAGCGCGAACTCGACGACCTGGCGCGCCTGGGCGGGCGGCTGATCACCGCCGGTGACGCCGCCTTTCCCGAAGCGTTGCGCGCCTCAGGCCAGACACCGCTGATCATGGTGCTGGGCAACGCCGTAATCCTCGACAGCGACGCGGTGGCGATCGTCGGCGCCCGCAACGCCTCGCTGGCCGGGTGCCGCCTGGCCCGCGGCCTGGCCGGCGACCTGGCGGCGTCCGGCCTGACCGTGGTGTCAGGCCTTGCCCGCGGCATCGATCGGGCCGCCCATGAAGGTGCCCTGCCCGGCCCCACCGTCGCCGTGGTGGCCGGCGGCGTCGACGTCGTCTATCCGGCCGAGCACCGCGATTTGCACCGCCGCCTCGCCGACGAGGGCTGCGTGCTGTCGGAAATGCCGCCGGGCTGCCAGCCCACCGCCGCCCATTTCCCCCGTCGCAACCGCCTGATCGCCGGCCTGTCGCTGGGCGTGGTGGTGGTCGAAGCCGCCTTGCAATCGGGGTCGCTGATCACCGCCCGCCAGGCCCTGGACCAGGGCCGCGAACTGTTCGCGGTGCCCGGATCACCCCAGGATCCCCGTTCCCGTGGACCCAATGCCCTGCTGCGCCAGGGCGCCGTACTGACCGAATCGGCCGCCGACGTGCTGGACGCGCTGCAGCCGATGCGACGCCGCCCGGGCTCGATTCCGGCCGCTATGACCACGCCCGCCTTGCCTGTGGACGGTCCGCCGGAGCACGAACTTGTGGTCAAATGCTTAGGCACCACCCCCGTGACGGTTGACGAAATCGTCCGTCAATGCCAATTGTCACCCGCCGTGGTGTCGATGGTGCTTCTTGACCTTGAATTGGCGGGTCGGCTGGAGCGGCGTTCGGGAAACCTCGTTTCCCTTCTTTCCTGACTCAAGGAAGTATTTCAGAATCCATGAAGATCGTTGTTGTCGAATCACCGGCCAAGGCCAAGACCATTAACAAATACCTGGGGCAGGACTACCATGTCCTGGCCAGCTACGGCCATATCAGCGACCTGCCGGCCAAGGACGGTTCGGTACGTCCGGACGACGATTTCGCCATGGATTGGGAGACCGACGTCAAGTCGGAAAAACATATCCGTGAAATCGCCGCCGCCCTCAAAGGCTCAAAGAGCCTGATCCTCGCCACCGACCCGGATCGCGAGGGCGAAGCCATTTCCTGGCATGTGCGCCGGGTGCTGGAGGACCGCAAGGCGCTCAAGGGCGTCGAGGTCAAGCGCGTGGTCTTCAACGAGATCACCAAGAGCGCGGTGGTCGAAGCCATGCGCAATCCGCGGGAACTCGACCAGGAACTGGTGGACGCCTATCTGGCGCGCCGCGCGCTGGATTATCTGGTGGGCTTCACCCTGTCGCCGGTGTTGTGGCGCAAGCTGCCCGGCAGCCGCTCGGCCGGGCGCGTGCAATCGGTGGCGCTGCGCCTGATCTGCGAACGCGAAGGCGAGATCGAGCGCTTCCGCAGCCAGGAATACTGGACCCTGGAGGCCGATTTCCTGACCCCGCGCAAGGCGCAGATCACCGCCACCCTCAGCGTTCTCGACGGCAAGAAGCTGGAAAAGTTCGACCTCGGCGACCAGGCGGCGGCGAAAACCGCCGAAGCCAAGGTGCTGGCGGCGAAATTCAGCGTCGGCACCGTCGACAAAAAGCAGGTCAAGCGCCACCCCTACCCGCCGTTCACCACCTCGACCCTGCAGCAGGAGGCGTCGCGCAAGCTTTATCTGCCGGCCGCCCGCACCATGCAGATCGCCCAGCGTCTCTACGAAGGCATCGATATCGGCGGCGAAACCGTCGGCCTGATCACCTATATGCGAACCGACGGCGTGCAGATGGCCGCCGAGGCAATCGGCGCCACCCGCGCCCTGATCGAAAGCGAATTCGGCAAACCGTTCCTGCCCGCCGCCCCGCGCATTTACAAGACCAAGGCGAAAAACGCCCAGGAAGCCCATGAGGCGATCCGTCCCACCGATGTCAGCCGCCGTCCGGCCGATGTTGCCGGCGTTCTCGATCGCGAGCAGCTCAAGCTTTACGAACTGATCTGGCGGCGCACGGTGGCCAGCCAGATGGAAAGCGCCCTGCTGGACCAGGTGGGTATCGATGTCGTCTCCACCGACAAGGCGATCGTCCTGCGCGCCACCGGCTCGGTGATTAAGTTTCCCGGTTTTCTGTCGGTCTATCGCGAAGACCGCGACGACAGCGAGGACGAGGACGCCGAGCGCCTGCTGCCCGAGGTGGCGGCCGGCGAGGCGATGGACCGCCAGGCGGTGCGCAGCAGCCAGCATTTCACCCAGCCGCCGCCCCGTTATGCCGAGGCCAGCCTGGTGAAGAAGCTCGAGGAACTGGGCATCGGTCGCCCCTCGACCTATGCCTCGATCCTCTCGGTGCTGCAGGACCGCAACTATGTGCGCCTGGAAAACCGCCGTTTCGTGCCGGAGGACCGTGGCCGCGTGGTGACCGCCTTCCTGGAAAATTTCTTCTCGCGCTATGTCCAGTACAATTTCACCGCCGATCTGGAAAACCAGCTCGACGACATCTCGGGCGGCCGCGTCGAATGGCGGTCGGTGCTGAAACAGTTCTGGGGGGACTTCTCCTCGGCCGTCGACGATACCAAGACCCTGCGGGTGTCCGAGGTCCTCGAGGCACTGGACAAGGAACTGGGGCCGCATTTCTTCCCCGCCAATGCCGAGGGCCGCGATCCCCGGCTGTGTCCGACCTGCGCCGATGGCCGGCTCAGTCTCAAGCTGGGCAAATTCGGCGCCTTCATCGGCTGTTCCCATTATCCGGAATGCCGCTTCACCCGCCCCCTGACCATCGGCGTCGATGGTCCCGACGAGGCGACCGAGGGGCCCAAGGAGTTGGGCACCGACCCGGACACCAAGTTGCCGATCCTGCTGAAGAAGGGGCCCTACGGCCATTATGTCCAGCTGGGCGATTCGGATGACAAGAAAAACAAGCCGAAACGGGCAAGTCTTTACAAAGGACTTGAACCGGCTGAGCTGACCCTGGCCAAGGCCCTGGCCCTGCTGGCACTGCCCCGCACGCTGGGCCCCCATCCGGAAAGCGGTCAGACGATCAGTGCCGGCGTCGGGAAATTCGGCCCCTATCTGAAACACGGCGATCTCTACAAATCCCTTGGCCGCGGCGACGACGTGCTGGAGATCGGCATGAACCGCGCCGTCGAACTGCTGGCGGAAGCCAAGGGCAAAGCCCGGACGCCGGCCCGCAGCCTGGGCGACCACCCGGCTGACGGCAAGCCGGTAAACCTGAATTCCGGGCGCTTCGGTCCCTATGTCAGCCATGGCGGGGTCTACGCCAATCTGCCCCGTGGCCGGGACGAGGTCAGCCTTGACGAGGCCGTGGCCCTGCTCGCCGCCAAGGCGGCCAAGGCCCCGGCGGCCAAGGGCAAGGGCAAGGCCGCCAAAGCCGCGCCCGTTAAGGTCAAGGCCAAGTCCAAGTCCAAGTCCAAAACCGTCAAGGCCAAAGAACCGTCGTGAGCAAGAAGCGGGTACCGCTGCCGACCCGCCAGCAACTGCTTGACTTCATCCGCGAGTCCGGCGGCCGCGCCGGCAAGCGCGAAGTTGCCCGGGCATTTCATCTGAGCGGCGAAAATCGTCATGTTATCCGAGACATGATGAAGGAGCTTGAGAAATCTGGTGAGATCGAAGGGGGCCGCGGCAAGCGGTTCGGCCGCCCCGGCGCCATGCCCGAAACCGCCGTGCTGGAGATCGTCGGCGTCGATGCCGATGGCGAACTGCTGGCCAAGCCGCTGGGCTGGTCGGGGACCGGCAAGCCGCCCCGCATCTACATCGCCCCCCGGCGGCGCGGCGAACCCGCTTTGGGCGTCGGCGACCGCGTGCTGGCCCGCCTGCGCCGCCTTGGCGACGGCAGCTTCCAGGCCCGGGCCCAGCGTCGCATCACCGAGGGGCCGGCCAAGCTGCTGGGGGTTTATCATGCGCTGGGCGGCGCCGGCGGTCGGCTGCGCCCCACCGACCGGCGGGAAAAGGCCGAATATCAGGTGGCCGCCGCCGACAGCCTGGAGGCGGCGTCCGGCGAACTGGTGCTGGCCGAGGTCCTGCCCGGCGGGCGTTCCCATGGGCTGCGCCCGGCCCGCATCGTCGAGCGCCTGGGCGATATGAGCAATCCCCGCTCGGTCAGCCTGATCGCCATCCACAGCCATGACATTCCCTGCGACTTTCCCGCCGCCGCAGTCGAGCAGGCGGACGCCGCCGGCCCGGCACCGCTCGACGGGCGGACCGATCTGCGGGCCATACCGCTGATCACTATCGACGGCGCCGACGCGCGGGATTTCGACGATGCCGTCTGGGCCGAGCCTACCGACAACGGCGGCTGGCATCTGCTGGTGGCGATCGCCGATGTCGCCTGGTATGTCCGCCCCGGCGACGATCTCGACCGCGAGGCCTATCGCCGCGGCAATTCGGTGTATTTTCCAGACCGCGTGGTGCCCATGCTGCCCGAGGCGCTGTCCAACGGCTGGTGCTCGCTGAAACCGGGGGAGGACCGCCCCTGCCTGGCCGCCCATCTGTGGATCGACGCCGACGGCACCATGACCCGCCACCAGTTCCAGCGGGCGATGATGCGTTCGGCGGCGCGGCTGACCTACGAGCAGGTACAGCAGGCCCATGAGGGCAGCACCGCCGACCCGGCCGGCCCCTTGCGCGAGGCCGTCCTGGCGCCGCTCTACGGCGCCTGGACGGCCCTGGCGGCGGCACGGCAGCGGCGCGGCGTCCTGGAACTGGATCTGCCCGAGCGCCAGGTGGTGCTGGGTGCCGACGGCCGCATCGACAAGGTGGTCCCCCGGCAGCGCCTCGACAGCCACCGGCTGATCGAGGATTTCATGATTGCCGCCAATGTCGCCGCCGCCGAACAGATCGAATCCGCCGGTCGGCCCTGCATGTACCGCGTCCATGACCTGCCGTCGGCCGAGAAGCTCGAGGGCCTGCGCGGCTTCCTGTCGACGGTCGGCCTCAGCCTGACTAAGGGTCAGGTGCTGCGGGCCTCGGTGTTCAACCAGATCCTCGACAAGGCGAAGGGCCTACCGGAAGCCCCCCTGGTCAACGAGGTGGTGCTGCGCTCGCAGGCGCAGGCCGTCTACGCGCCCGAGAATATCGGCCATTTCGGTCTGGGCCTGGCGCGCTACGCGCATTTCACCTCGCCCATCCGCCGCTATGCCGATCTGCTGGTGCACCGCGCCATCCTCGGCGCCCTGCCGGCCGGCAGCGCCGACCACTTCGCCGAGATCGGGGTGCATATTTCCGCCACCGAACGACGCGCCGCGGCGGCCGAGCGGGACGCCATGAACCGCTTCACGGCGCTGTTTCTCGCCGACCGGGTGGGTGCCACCTTCGCCGGCCGGATCAATGGCGTGACCCGCTTCGGGCTGTTCGTCACCCTGGACGAAACCGGTGCCGACGGTCTGGTGCCGGTGTCGACCCTGCCCACCGATTATTACAGTCACGACGAAGTCCGCCACTGCCTCACCGGCCGGCGGTTCGGCAAGACCTTCACCCTGGGCGATGCCCTGCAGGTCAAATTGGCGGAAGCCAATCCCCTCACCGGAAGCTTGATATTCCACCTTCCCGGCAAGACAACCAACACAAGATAGGTCGGCACATCTACAACTCTTCCTTTATCGTGCTTTAGGGGTATCCAAATTTCCTGTACCAAACAGGGACGACGCAGACATAATCAGTGCGGTTACTTCTTTTGAAATACCTCAGGTGATCGCATTGAGAAGGAAGGCACTACCCCGTTGGACGATCGCCGGCATTCTGTTGATCGCCGGCGCCTGCGCTCCCGTCACCCAGGCCTCCGGCGACGGTTCCAGCGGGTCTTCCGGCAAATCCGCCGACAGGGTCCTGACCTTCGCCTTCGAGTCGATCCGCGACCGCTATCTCACTGATGTGCGCGTCGACCAGCTGGCGCTGGAAGGAATGCGCGGGTTATCGGCGATTGATCCGGCGCTGACCATCCAGCAGGGGGAAACCGGCCGCATCTTCGTCAAATACCAGGACCGCCAGGCCGCCGAATATGCGCCGCCCGCCGGCGACGACAGCCGCGCCTGGGCGGGGCTGATCATGGCTTTGGCCAAGGACGCGCAGACCCTGTCCCCGCCCATGGCCAAGGCCGGCGACGAAAAGATCTACGAGGCGGTTCTCGACGCCGTTCTGGCCAAGCTGGACATCTTCTCGCGCTATGCCGGACGGGCGGAGGCGGCGGACCATCGGGCGGCCCGCAACGGCTTCGGCGGCATCGGCGTGCGCTACGACGTGCATCCCGAGGACATCGTGCTCACCGAAGTGCTCCCCGACACCCCGGCGGCGACGGCGCAACTGAAGGTCGGCGACCATGTGACGGCGGTCGACGGATTGCCGCTGGCCGGCCTTGACCAGAACGAGATTTCCCACCGCTTGCGCGGCCCGGTCTCCAGCCTGGTGGCGCTGACCCTGCGGCGTGGCGGCGACCAGCCGCCGAGCAGCCTGACATTGCGCCGCGGCCATATCGTCCCGCAAACGGTGACGATGGACATCAAGGACGGCATTGCCACCATCGCCATCGCCAGTTTCAACCAGGACACCGCCGCCAACGTCACCCGCGGCGTGGTGGCGGCCAAGGCCTCGCCGGGATTCAAAGGGGTGGTCCTGGATCTGCGGGGCAATCCCGGCGGCCTGCTCGACCAGGGGGTGGCGGTGGCCGACCTGTTCATGGACCATGGCCGCATCGTCTCTACCCGCGGTCGGCACCCCGCCTCCATGCAGATTTATGACGCCAAGCCGGGGGACGCCGGCGAGGATGTCGCCCTGGCCGTCCTGGTGGACGGAAAGTCCGCCTCGGCGGCTGAAATCGTCGCCTCCGCCCTGCAGGACGCCGGTCGCGCCGTGGTGGTCGGTACCAACAGTTTCGGCAAAGGAACCGTGCAGACGGTGATCCGCATGCCCAATGACGGCGAAATGACCCTCACCTGGTCGCGCTTCTTCAGCCCCAGCGGCTACGCGCTGCATGGGCTGGGGGTACTGCCGACGGTCTGCACCGCCGACGAGCACGCCGATGTCAAGGCCTTGCTGGCCTCGCTGTCGGTCGAGCAGTCGGTGGTGCCGGCGGAAATCGCCGGCTGGC
Source organism: Rhodospirillaceae bacterium (assembly GCA_013349665.1). GTDB lineage: Bacteria > Pseudomonadota > Alphaproteobacteria > Rhodospirillales > Magnetospirillaceae > DUZF01. The sequence continues at coordinate 17,758 of DUZF01000032.1, forward strand.
GCGCCGTCGCCGTCGATGCCGGCGAGAGCCGCGGCAAAATGCGCGCCACCTGTCCGGCGGCGAAACATGCCGGCGCCGGCGCCGCCGTCGACGCCGCCGTCGCCCGCCAGATTCTCGAGGATCGGGGCCTGCTGGCCCAGGCTCTGGCCTTGACCACACCGGTGGCCACGGCGTCTTCCGATCATTTGCCGGGATCGCTTCAGGCGCGGTAGCGTTTGTTTCTCTTGACACCAGGGGCGCAGCCTGTATTTTTCGCCGCCTGAACATGCACCATCGGGGTCGGGATTTTTTGCTATGGCCAAACCAGCCACCATCCTTATTAAACTTCTCAGCACCGCCGATACCGGCTGTTTCTATGTGGCAAAGAAAAATCCCCGCAAGACCACCGAGAAGCTCCAGTTCCGTAAATACGACTGGGTCAAGCGCGAGCATGTGATCTTCAAGGAAACGAAGATTAAGTAAGCCCCTCGGGGGGGTTACTTTTTATCTAAAAACCCAGCCACGGTCTTCACTAGATTGACCACCGAAGTCGGTTTGGGCAGATAGCCTTCGCAGCCGCTGGCGCGAATGCGCTCCTCGTCGCCCTTCATGGCGAAGGCGGTGATGGCGATCACCGGGATGGCTTTCAACTCGGCATCGGCCTTGATCTGGATGATGACGTCGAGACCGGAAATCTCCGGCAACTGAATATCCATCAAGACCAGATCGGGACGGTGCTCGCGGATCATGCGCAGCGCTTCCCGCCCGTCATGGCAAGTCAGCGTCGCATACCCCTGGACCTGCATCAGATCATTGAACAGCTTGAGATTGAGATCATTGTCTTCGGCGATGAGGATGGTCTTGGGCTGCATTTTATCTGAAGTTTCCATCGGTCAACGCGCACGCCAGGCAGCCAGCCCCAGGCACAGCCAGCCGCCGATGAAACTGACGCCGCCGACCGGAATCAACGGCACCACCGGCCAGGAGAACAGCGCCATGGCATAAAGCCCGCCGCTGAACAGCAGCATGCCGAGGCAGAACAGCAGACCGGCCAGGCGTCCGGCCCGTCCCGCCTCCTCCGCCCATTGGGCCAGGGCCAGCAGAGCCAGGGCGTGGTACATCTGGTAACGGGCGCCCTTTTCCAGCCATTGGGAGGCCGCGCCACCGTCAGCGCCGCCATGAGCGGAATAGGCCCCGGCGGCGACCGCCATGACGCCGCCGAGGGCGGCGATCAGGCGCCAGGCCCTCTGCCAGCCGGTCAACTCGGCCGCCCCAAAAAAAAGGGCCGGAGGAACCTCCGGCCCAAGTTTGCTCTTGAGGGAAAAAGATAGAGGCAAACGCCTGTATCATGGGTAATCATACGCAAAACAGTGGCAAAATCTGTGACCCGGATCACAGGAAAGGCTGATTGGTCGCGAACCGCTCTAGACACCGCGCACTTCCTCCACCAGCAGCGCCAACTGGTCCATGTCATGCACCACCAGGGCATCCTTGGTCCGTTCGACGATGCCGTTTCTGGCAAGGTCACCCAACACCCTGGCGACGGTTTCGCGGGTCGTGCTGACCCGGCTGGCGATATCTCCATGCACCGGAATGGGGTGAATGACCGCCGTCTTGCCGTCCTGGCTGGTTGCCATCGCCTGCCGCAGCAATTCCGCATGCACCCGGTTATTGGCGCCCAGGATGCTGAGATCCATGATCCTTTCATTGGCCTGGCGGACCATCCCGGCCAGCCGCTTCATCACCGCCAGACCGATATCCGGCTTGCGTGCCAAAAGATGCAGGAAGGTCTCATGGGGCATGGCGGCCGTTACCGCCTCGCTGACATGCGGCATGACGAAAGCCGACCGCGGCCCGCCGTCGAGGGCCGCCAGTTCACCGAACGAGCCGCCGGCGACAATATCGTCCAGCGCCACTTCGCGGCCGGAAAGTGAATAAATCACCACCCTGACCGCGCCGCGAATAACGAAATAGACATCCCGGCTGTCGCTGTCGTTGTCGATGATATGAGAACCGGCAGGATATCTCTTGATCCGGCATTGCCGCAGCAAGTCTTCCCGCTCGGCCGGACTAAGCGAAGCGAAAAGAGCGACCCCGTCGAAATTCAGCGTCGTGTCCTTGGTCATGGCTGCTCACTGTCTGTCTACTTGAATACTACCGTCTTCGCGCCATTGATCAACACCCGGTGTTCGATGTGGTAACGCACCGCGCGGGAAAGAACGACATTCTCGATATCGCGCCCCATGGCGACGAGGTCATCCGGGGTATGGGTATGGTCGACCCGTTCCACCGCCTGGTCGATGATCGGCCCCTCGTCGAGATCGGTGGTGACGTAATGGGCAGTGGCACCGATCAGCTTGACACCCCGCAGATGGGCCTGGTGATAGGGCTTCGCCCCCTTGAAGCTGGGCAGGAAGGAATGGTGGATATTGATGCAGCGCCCCGACAGGCGGGTACAAAGTTCCGGCGAGAGGATCTGCATGTAGCGCGCCAGCACCACCAGATCGGGGTCCAACCGGTCCAGCAACTCCATCGTCTGGCGCTCCTGGGCGGTCTTGTCGGTCTTGGACACCGGCAAATGGTGATAATCGATGCCGTTCCACTCGACCTGCGAGCGCATGTCGTCATGGTTGGAAATGACCGCCGGCACGTCGATGGCGAGCGAACCGCTGTGGTAGCGATGCAGCAGATCGTTCAGGCAATGACCGAATTTCGACACCAGGATGACCACCCGCGATCGTTTGGCGCCGTCATGCATATGCCAGATCATCTGGAATCTCTGGGCGATCATGGAAAAACGCTT